>CAZMQH010000158.1:0-5404 GCA_964568245.1 uncultured Methylomarinum sp. | reverse complement strand
ATATTTGTCATAGTAGTTCTATTGCTGGTAGTAACCTTATTAGGTGTAGATAAGTACCTGTGCATAATTAATTTAACTAAATTTTACGCAGGATTTTTTTTCATATTTAAGGCGCATAAATAGGCGCATAGCTGACTACGCAACTATTTATGCAACGCAGAATATGGAAAAAAAAAGACCAGTAAAATGTTAAGTTAATTATGCACGGGTACTTAATATTAAGTACTGAAGATTAAACAACGCCAAGAAGCTATTTAATCTTCAGCTCTAAGGCAGCAGGTGATAAGTCTTCTAGGAGGCTGTCCGAGAATAGAAACCGTCGCGAGGAAAAGCCCTTTTGAGTCAGTTTTTTTGTTCATTTGAGGCGAATAGTTGTGCTATTTAACGAAAATGAACGGAAAAATGGCCAAAAGGGCTTTTTCCGTAGCAGGTTTTCTATTCTCGGACAGCCTCCTAGGGATTAGCGCTGAAACGTTTTTTACTGAAAACAAGTCCACTGATACCGCCCCAAAGCAGTAAATAGGAATTAAAAAATATCGTTATGAATGATGTATCTTTAATACCTCTTGAAAAATCATAGACTTCATCCAAAACCAAAATACTAATAAAAACAATGACAAACCATCGAAATTTATGTTGAATCTTTGCATGAAACATCCATGTTAGAAATATAAACCCTGCCAAAAAATGATATAAGTTGTTTAGTTGTGTTTCTATAGTAAAAGAGTCGACTTTAACCGCTTTGTCCACAAAATAGAAAATCAGCAATCCGGTACAAAAAACAAACCAAAATAAACGCATAATTATTTATTAATTTAGATGATAACGATTACAGTCTACTCGAAGGTTGGTTTATTACAACCATAATAAAGTTGTATTAAACAAATGTTTTTTGGGCCTCTACCTGTCGCTCCAGCTCTACAACTAATTCTTCTGCTAACTGTAGACGAGCCGCCAACATACCCATATAGTTCTTTTCAGCAACGGTGTCTACTTTAATCGCTAACAATGAAGCAGTATAGATTTCCATTGCTGTTTCAATCGTAGTTGCACTGTTTATAATGGCATCGACATCAACAGCTTGCCCCATCTCCTTCACTAGAAGCGCCTGGCTTTCTGAGTCTAACTCAAGCGCCTGGATTCGTTGAAATATAACCTGGCTCTCTTCAGCATCAAGGCGTCCATCTGCACGTGCCGCCGCAATCATGGCACGCAGTAGAACCACTTCCAACACTTCTTCCTCAGCCCCTTCAGGCATAAAAGCTGAACCAGCAGGCGGAGAAATAAGGTTAGATGCGCTACTATCTGACAACTCAGCTACAGCAGTTTCTTTATCATTTTTGGTATAGCGTTGATAAGCCGTATAGGCAAGCGTAGTGACTGCGGCTACACCACCTAGTTTAAGTGCTTTTTTACCCAACTTTCGCCCAGACTTACTGGTTAGCGCACTACTGGTAAGCCCACCCGCTAAACCACCAGCAAAGCCACCAGCCACACCGCTATTAAGCAATTGTCCAAGAAGTTTGTTTATATCTGCCATGCTTATGCCTCTGTTGTTAAAAATTCGTTTGTTATTTGACAGGAATGTGTATTAATTAAGTTGTGTATTTCCTTAGTCTTCGAGGAGATACTGTACACCCTTTTTAGAATAAAAAAAGTCGAATAATATTGGGTTATTATTCAGTTTTTCCGACTAGTGTGTCTGTATTTATTTCGGTAACTCTCAATAAATTACCGCCCCATATTGCACCGGATCTTTTTCATATTCAAGGCGCATAAATAGGGAAAAAACAAGTAAAAAGTGTGTGCTTGAATACGCTAGGCAACTCGCAATAAAAAGACCAGCAAGAATGGTGGTTTTTTTATTACGAGGTACTTTACCAGTTAATTTAGCGTTACTGCTTTGGGTCTATCATAATTTCTTCCAATGTCAGGCCTGTCAAACCCTTAATGCTACGCCAGAGATAATAAAAAATAGCCATCATCATCACCATTGAGGGAATGGCAATCACCGGATAACTAAGTAAAGTCAGATGTCCGAGCTCTTCATTAAAGGCAACACTGCCAGTGGGACTGGTTACGATCCATTTTGCGAGAACAAAGTTCATTACTGCTGAAAAGAAAAATGTACTGCTTAAAAAATAGGTCGCATTTAAAAGCCGAAGGTTAAACTCCCATTCATTATCAGACTCATCAAGCCGCTGTTTAATTTTATCAACCGCTAGGATATTAGGGTTATATATCAGAGATTTTATTAATGGGTAACGAGTTTTTGTGGAGACCAGTACTGCAATACCAATGAGTGCTGGAATAGCTGCTTCTTTGACAGCTAACCATTGAGTATCCAGCTTCAGCAAACTAATGCCACCAGTCAGTAATACACTTACCAGACCTAACAGAGCCACAAAGTTAAATTTTTTATATTTGATTAGTTCGAAAAGACCCCAGCCAATAGGTAGAGAAAGTGCGAAAATCAATGCTCTGGTTGCACCGAGGTCAGCATCTCCACTCAACTTCATCAAAATTATTGAGGGGAGCACAATACTAATCAATAGATCAATCAGCGGCCGGGGTTTATGTTTTGGAAGATCGTTAGAAGTGCTATTCATATAAATTTCCTTACTATCTATGTCAATTAATTTTGCTGCGGGCTTGATAAAGAAGGTTTTACCTTAGTTGGACTAAGGGGGGAATAATCCCTTAGTCCTTAGCCCTGCTTCTTCAATTACCAACTTAGAACAACAAAGCGTTGAAAATTATTGCTTTTGACCAGTAAGACTAACTTCTTACTGGCTTGACTGTCTTTAATAGACTGATTAAAGTCTGTTGCATTTTTTAGCTGTTTTCGGTTTGCCTGCAATATAACAATACCTGGTTTAATACCAGCTCTGGCGGCGATAGAGTTAGTCTTAACATGCGTCACAATAACTCCATTACCTATTTTTACATTATATTGCCTGGCAAGCTGTGCTGTGATTGATTGTACAGCCAGACCAATTTCATAAGCCTTTTGAACAGAACTGCCAGCAATTTGAATATCTGAACCTTGTTTACCTATAGTTACTGTTAAATTTTTACGCTGGCCATTTCGCAATATAACAATATCCTCTTTACTGCCAGGAGTAGTTAAAGAAACGCTATTCCTAAATTGCCCAACATTATTAACTTTCTTACC
This sequence comes from uncultured Methylomarinum sp., assembly GCA_964568245.1. Classification (GTDB taxonomy): domain Bacteria; phylum Pseudomonadota; class Gammaproteobacteria; order Methylococcales; family Methylomonadaceae; genus QPIN01. The sequence goes on along the minus strand of CAZMQH010000158.1, from coordinate 2,229 downwards.
CTGGTATAAAATAATTACATCACCTTGTTTTATGCCTGCCTGTTGTGCTGGCGAGTCGTCAGAGACCTGAGATACCAAAATTCCTTGCCCTTGATCTGCACCAAAAGATTTGGCCAACTCACTGGTTAAAGGCTGAATAACCACGCCTAATTGCCCACGAATAACCTCACCTGTGTCAATTAACTGATGCCCTATGTTTTTAGCCAAATTGATAGGAATTGCAAAGCCTATTCCCATAGAGCCACCGCTACGGCTAAAAATAGCCGTGTTCATGCCGACCACTTTTCCATCTAAATTTACTAAAGGCCCTCCTGAATTACCTGGGTTTATAGCTGCATCTGTCTGAATGAAATTTTCATAATCATTAATGCCTATACTGCTACGGCCCTTAGCACTCACTACTCCAACAGTTAATGTGTGGCTTAAACCAAAAGGATTACCTATGGCAACTACCCATTCCCCGACTTCCAGGCTATAGGAGTCACCCATTTTTAGTGCAGGGTGGTCATCTGTTTTAATCTCTAAAATAGCCACATCAGACTTTGGATCTGTACCTGTTACTTTGGCAATATACTCCTTCCCATTTTGGAATTTAATCGTAATTTTATCCGCATGATCCACTACATGATTGTTAGTCATGATGTACGTTTTGTCCGCTAACAATCCACCATCTACCTTAAAAACAAACCCTGACCCTTGGCCTATCCTTCTTTGCTGTGGAGGAGCACCTTGTCGCCCTGGCTGCTGTGGTAAGCCACGAAACTGATCACCAAAAAAACGCCTGAACATATCATCATTAAAAGGACTGCCTTGCCCAAAAGGTGATGAAAACTGCTGCATTTGAGGTTGTGTTCTGGTACTTTCAACCTGGATAAAAACCACTGAGGGTGAAACTTTTTGTGCGACAGAGGCGAATGCTTTACTGGTATTGCGCAGGCTTTCAATACCATCATCCTGGGCATATGCCGGTATAGTGAAAAGCCAGAGCCATAATAAATGACGCATGATTTTTTTAATTTTCATTGTATTCTCCAATTAAATTATCTTAGATAATATTTTTTGTGCGCTTCACATCATAGCTAACTAATTCAAGCGAGCTCAACAACACAGCAGATTTGGTCGACTATATTCATCAACATTGAGTGATGGGTAAAAACAAGTTAGGGAGTCAGTAATAAATAATGTACCTAAATCTCGCAGGATTTTTATTTCTCCTTGGCTCTTCTCAAGAGAAGCATAGTCATTCTATGTGCCGATTGAGAAGAGCCAAGGAGGGATAAAAAGACAAGAGAGGTGGGTATATTATTTGTTACTGCCTCCCTTAGCCTTATCGTTCCTATGCTTTGCATCACTACCATTAAGTTTAGGGACAGACAGAGGTTTTGAGCCGAGGGTTTAGTCGCACTTTATTTATAAGTGCGACTAAACCCTCGACTCCTTAATAAACCAATACTTCTTTAACTTAGGAGTGAGGCTTTAATAACTTCCCACTGAGACCATGGGAATCACCCATACCAATCAATCTAAAGCTAATAGGTTACTATTTTAGAGCTTCTTCAAATTCCTTTAGATTAGTAACAAATTGAATATTTGTTACTTTTTTATTTTCCAGTGTCACTACCTTAATCGCTTCTTTTTTTGCATCATACCTAAACTTTGTAGCAATTTCCTCTTCATAGATAATAAGTACAGGGTAAGGGCTTTTTTGCAACTCAGGTATAATAAAAACATTTCGTATGAATACGGGTGCAGTACTTATATCTGCAATATAATATGCTGATTTTTTGTTGAGATAACCGTCTTCTTTTTCCCTTAAAAAGGCTGTCATCATATGAGATGAATCCCTTGCGAAAGTAAACACAAGCGTTCTAGTGTCGGCATTTAAGCTATGTGTTTTTCCGAATTGATCGGGGAGCGTAAAATCCAGTGTGGAGCCAACAGAAAACTTATCAGCTATCGAAGCCGAATATTTACTGACATCATAATTATCTTTTGAATTTAGAAAGTAAAAGGTACTTCCCGAAATGACCAACAAAGCCAATAATACCAAAGTGATTTTTTTAAACATAATATTTCCTTTCTATTGAGAACAAGGCTGCCTCTTCTTTACTAAAACTGTTCAATTGACGAATTGCATTTGTTCATTGCAAGCTACCAGCCTTTGCTTTGCTAGTAGTGAATATAAGTGCCAAAGTAAAATCAATTCAATCTTTTACTTGGGTACTTAGG
>CAZMQH010000157.1:0-5474 GCA_964568245.1 uncultured Methylomarinum sp. | reverse complement strand
TTAGGACATCCCTGATCCTGATAAAATTTTAAAACAGTTGAGCAAAGATATAAATTGCTGAGTACATCGGCAAATTGACCAGAAATACGTTCCTTACGTTTTAAGGATCCACCGAGAACTATAATGGCATAGTCAGCAAGCAACGCGAAAGCCGCACTTAATCTGGCAATTTGTCGATAATACTTTTTAGTCTCTTTATCACCGGGTATATTTAGCAATAAAGCACCACTAATACCCAACCAAAAACTAGCCACCTTATTATGCATAATATGCCCAAGATGCTGGAATAAAACCGTATCAAACTGTTGTAGAGCTTTTACTTTATCAGAGTGATGTAAAGCTGTTAACTCTTGATAAATATAGGGGTGACAACGCATCGCCCCTTGACCAAAAATCATCATAGTTCTAGTTAAGATATTAGCGCCTTCAACCGTAATACACACGGGGATCACTTGATATAAACGCCCTAAATAATTTTTGGGGCCTAAACAAATACCAGAACCTCCTTGTATATCCATTCCATCATTGACAATGCGGCGCATACGTTCTGTTAATTCGTATTTAATGATGGCTGAAATAACTGAAGGTTTTTGCCCGTCATCCAAAGCTGCTGCTGTTACCGTTCTTGCTGCATTAATAATATAGGTTTCACCTGCAATACGGGATAAGGGTTGTTCTATTCCTTCAAACTCACCTAATGAAAGATTAAATTGCTTTCTAATACGCGCATAAGCACCTGTATTACGACTGGTAAACTTTGCAGCAGCTGTGCTTAGTGCAGGTAAAGAAACTGCTCGGCCTGTTGCTAAAGATTGCATTAACATTTTCCAGCCATTCCCTGCTTGCTCTACCCCCCCTAAAATCCACTCTAATGGAATAAAAACATCTTTCCCCCAGTTGGGGCCATTTTGAAATGCCGCATTAAGAGGAAAATGACGTTTACCAATACTTATCCCTGATGTATTTGATGGGATAAGGGCAACCGTAATACCAATATTTTCTTTGTCTCCAATTAAATGATCCGGGTCAAATAACTTAAATGCCAAACCAATAAGAGTGGCAATCGGGCCTAAGGTAATATATCTTTTTTCCCAATTTAATCGAACCCCTAAAACCTTTTCTTTTCCTTCAAACTGACCATAGCAAACAATACCTGTATCGGGCATAGCACCAGCATCACTACCAGCAGTGGGTCCAGTCAATGCAAAACAAGGAATTTCTTTTCCTATGGCCAAGCGAGGTAAAAAATAGTCTTTTTGCTGCTCTGTACCATAAGCTAATAATAATTTTGCGGGGCCTAATGAATTAGGCACCATCACAGTAACGGCAGCAGATGCACTACGACTAGAAATTTTCATAATCACTTCAGAATGAGCAAAATTCGAAAACTCCAGTCCACCATAGCATCTAGGTATAATCATGCCACAAAATTTCTGCTGTTTAATGTATTCCCATACGTCTTCTGGCAGGTCTTGTCGATTATGGGTAATATCCCAGTCGTCTAACATGCTGCATAATTTTTCTACTGGTCCGTCAATATAGCTTTGCTCTTCTACCGTCAACTCAGCTTTTGGTAAATCAAGTAGCACTTTCCAATTAGGCTTGCCTGAAAATAGTTCTGCATCCCACCAAGTGTTACCCGCTTCCAAAGCTTCTTGTTCTGTTTGAGACATTTCAGGAAAAACGGATTGCATCCAGACTAAAGCAGGTTGACTAATGATTTTCCTGCGAATAAAGGGAATATTAATCGGCAAAAAGATAAGCAAATAAAGCCCCCAAAAAAAGGGATTCAAATTTTGGATACTATAAAGCAGTAGGAAAACGCCAATGACAACCGTACTTTTCAGTAATATTATCTGATGATAAATAATAAGCATAATCACTATGATAAATACACTTAACCAAATCATGATAGTCTCTCCTCAACGCTTTAATTTCTTAATGGTTTCCCTGTCTTTAATATATGACCAAGCCTGTCTACAGTTCCTTGTTGCTGTACAATCTCGGTAAACGCTTGCCGCTCTAAATCCAATATTTTTTGTTCTGATAAAGGTGCCAGCATATCGCAATTTCCACCCGTCAATACAGTGGCCAATTTATTGGCCACTTGTACATCATAAGCCGTAATTTTACCTAGCGCCCTAAATGCCCGAGTACTCATATCTAATAATACTTTTGCGGTTTTTCCTGGTAATTTATATTCAACTTTTTCAGGCACTTTATAGTTTTTACTCAAAACCAATGCTTTATTTTTTGCATCAGCCAGTAAATGATTTTTATTCATGGTAATTTCATCTGTAGCCGATAGAAAAAGTAGATTTTTAGCCTCAACAGCCGATTTTGAAACCTTAGCCATAGCAATAGTTTGAAAAGCTTTAACCACGGGAGGGATTGGCCCTGCCATTGATTTTTGCTGTAAACAACGTGTTAAATATTCTTTACAGCCACCCCAGCCAGGGACTAAGCCAACACTGACTTCAACCAACCCTGTATATAATTCTGCATGTGCTTGTATGGCATCGCAATGTAGCAAAATTTCACAGCCGCCCCCCAAAGCAAGCCCTGTAGGTGCTGCAACAACAGGAAATGGAGCATATTTCAAACTCAAAAATGTTTGTTGCCCCTGATGAATCAATTCGTCAACACTACCCCAATCTTGATGCTCTATGGCAGACATCAACAAAGCTAAATTAGCCCCTGCAGAAAAATTATCGGCTTCATTATAAATAACCAACGCCATAAATTCTTGCTCAACCTTTTTAATACTTTGGCGTAATAAACTTAAAGTATCCATATCAAAAGTATTCATTTTGCTATGGAATTCAAAACAAGCGACTCCGCCCCCAATATCCCATAAACTAGCTGATTTATTTTCTAAAACAGCTGGTTTTTGTAATTTAATATCTGAAAGCAATAAAACGCCATCAGTACGCGAAATAACTTGGAATTTATTTGATAATGTACGGTATTCCAATACCCCTGAATGGGTTCGATAAAAAGGGCTTGAGGTTAAAATTTCTGGAATTTTTTCAACATGACTCTGTTGTTTAACTTTATTAACAAACCAATCAACACCTATTTTATCCAATAATTCGAAAGGTCCAAATTTCCAGTTATAGCCTAATCGCATCGCCTCATCCACGGCAGTAATGTCATCTGATATTTCAGGGATAAGCCCAGCCGCATAGAGTAATGTTTTTGAGATAACAGTCCAAGCGTAAATTGCCTGTTTATCATCCAAAGACAAGAATTGCTGTAAACCTTGTTGCTGAGCGATATTCAAACATTCTAGTTTTGGCTTTTCACTTTGACTATATTCACCTGTTTGTAAATTAATTGATTCCTTAATTCTTTTACCATCAAGTGTATTTAAGCGATAAAAACCACCTTTGCCCTTACGCCCAATATAACCATCCTGAATCATTTGAGTAAATAATTCAGGTGTATTGTTGATCTGATGAAATGCATCTTCTGCAGGTAAATCTTGCATACTTGCTAAAATATGAGGAATTAAATCTAATCCCACTAAATCTAACAAAGCAAATATACCTGTTTTAGGGATTCCAAAAGGCTGCCCTAAGACCGCATCGGCCTCTTCAACCATTAGCCCTTGTTTAAAAGCTTCTAACAGTCCACATTGCACCCAATAAATGCCAATCCGATTGGCAATAAATCCTGTGGTATCTTTACAAGCGACACAACTTTTTCCCAATTTATTTTCAGCAAAATCTCTAACAGAGTTTATAAGCTTCTCTTGAGTTTCTGTACCATAGACCAACTCTAATAACCGCATATACCTCGGTGGATTAAAAAAATGGGTAATCATAAATCGAGATTGAAAATCTGTCGACAAACCAGCCACTAATTTTCGCAATGGTAATGTTGAAGTGTTTGATGAAATAACAGTATCGGCACTACAAACCTTTTCCAGGTTTCGATAAAGTCTCTGTTTAATAGCTAAATCTTCGATGACTGCTTCAATCACCCAGTCAACTTCTGATAACAGGGCTAGATCATCTTCAATATTCCCTGTTGTTATCAAACTTGCATTGTTTTTATGCATTAAAGGAGCAGGATTCGCTTTCAATAAGTTTTTTACCGCTGTCTCTGCAATGATATTGCGATTGTTAACAGTCCCTCCATCAACTGTTGGCACAATATCTAACAAATAAACAGCAATACCTGCATTACTAAGATGAGCTGCGATACTCGCCCCCATAACCCCAGCACCAATAACAGCAACTTTTTTAATGTTCATTAGATTGCCTCCAAAACTGTTGCAATCCCTTGGCCACCACCAATACATTGAGTCGCTAGTGCATATTGCTTATGCTCTCTTTGTAACAGACTAGCGGCCTTGCCAACAATTCTTGCCCCTGTAGCGCCTAATGGATGACCTAAAGCAATCGCCCCGCCATCTAGGTTTAATTTATCAGAACAGATAGGGAAATCTTTTAAAACCGCTAAAGACTGAGAAGCAAACGCTTCATTCAATTCTACAATATCAATATCATTTAAGGTTAACTCAGCTCTTTGCAAAGCTTTTTGACTGGCAATAACAGGACCAATGCCCATAATTTCAGGAGCACATGCAGAAACTGCAATGGATTTAATTCTAGCCATTTTGTCTAGACTATGTTCATCTGCATAATCTTCACTACAAATTAAAACGACAGCGGCTCCATCCGTTAAAGGTGAAGATGTGCCTGCTGTTACCGTGCCTGTTGCACTAAAAGCAGGTTTTAATTCAGCTAAACCTTCAGCTGTTGAGTCGGGGCGAATACACCCATCTTTAAATACTGTTCCTTGTGTCCTAGTTTCTATACTAATAATTTCATCAGCAAAAAAACCATTATTTTGTGCTTGATGAGCTTTCCGCTGACTTTCCAAAGAAAATATTTCTTGTTGTTTTCGACTTATTTGATATTTTTTCGCTAGGTTTTCAGCGGTATCGCCCATATTTAAAAAGGCTTCGGGGTATGATTGATATAACGAGGGATTAGGCATCATATTATATCCGCCCATGGGTACACGCGACATGGATTCAATTCCTGCACAAATAAAGGCTTCTCCAGCCCCCATTTTAATAGCGCCCGCAGCAATATGAATTGCCTGCATGGATGAACCACAGAAACGGTTAACCGTCATACCTGCAACCGATATGGGCAAGCCAGCTAAATGAACAACTAATCGAGCCATATTCATCCCTTGCTCAGCTTCAGGAAAAGCACAGCCTAAAATAAGGTCTTCTATATCTTGTGGGTTGATAGATACTTTTTCCATTAACCCTTTTATCACCTGCGCAACTAAATCATCAGGTCGAACTTTGGCTAACTGACCTTTATAAACGGGAGTAAACGGTGAGCGGTAATACGCAACAATCACAATGTTTTTCATGTTCTATCTCCACCAATGAATCAAGAAATATAAAGAACTTAATAATTAGTCTCTATTTAAACAAACAAGTTCCCTAG
>CAZMQH010000156.1:0-5568 GCA_964568245.1 uncultured Methylomarinum sp. | reverse complement strand
AACGAAACATAGATTTTCGTGCTTCTAGTTTCGCTATTGCTCAATCCAGCCTGAAAACTATAGACATAGTGCCTTCTAAATGCCAACTAAACTTTTTGTACGCATTTTTAATTTTTTCAAAAACGACAAGTCAACTTTCCTTAGCTAAAAAGGAAGCCAAAATAAATTCAGCAATGAGTTGAGGGTTGTTTATATCCAAAAGTTTGGGGGAATTAGAGTTTATACTGCTAGAGTCTGTAGCAATAGCAATAATATCAGGATCATTAGGGTAGATTAATGGTTTTCCTAAAGAGGGACGATGCAATTCTATTTTTGGAAAACTTTCAGCTTTAAAGCCTTCAACTAAAATTAAATCAAGTTCAGATTGATTGATTTCCTTAAGTTGGTCGTCAAGTTTCGGCTCTATCGGAGCATTGAATTCAGTGATGATTGCGCGCCGATGACTCGATACCAGCATAACAGGGCTAGCTCCTGCCTCTCTAAGCCTATAGCTATCTTTTCCAGGCTTATCTATTTCAAAATTATGATGGCTGTGTTTGATTAAAGCGACGCGTAAACCTTTATCCTTTAGTAACGGAATTAATTGAATTAATAAGGTCGTTTTCCCTGTGCCACTGAACGCGGCAAACCCTAAAATAGGAATTTGAGCATTTTTCATTGTGTAAGTCTATCTACTAAATGTCGAGAACAAATCTATTCTAAGGTATTATTTAGCGAATAGGTAAGCAATTAACAGGAAGAGATCATTGATTAGGGTTTATTTGGTATTAGCATTAATTATTTTAGTTTTTTGGGCATTAAATAAGTTTTTAAAAACGCCTCCAGAAATTTTAACTAAACTGATAAAGAAAATGGGCTTTGGGTTGATCATCTTGGTGGTGCTTTATTTTACTGTGACTGGACGGTTAAATTGGCTGTTTACATTGCTGGGGGTTCTGGTCGCATTTATTTCCAGAATGTTACCGACCATTGCACGGTATTTTCCTCAGTTGCATGGGCTGTGGGGGATGTTTAATAAAAACACTCAATCGACTCATACTTCAACGTATAAAGGCTCAATGACTCAGCAGGAAGCCTATGAAATTTTAGGCTTATCTGTCTTGGCTTCAAAGCAAGAGATAATTATGGCACATAAAAAACTAATGCTGAAAATGCACCCAGATAAAGGTGGGTCTGATTATCTTGCTGCAAAAATCAATCAAGCAAAAAAGGTGTTATTGCAAAAATAACTGATGAAACACATTTTTGTTATTTTTCTTTTTATGCTAATAACTGGCTGTTCAGCCAAGAAAAACTATGCGCCTGTCAGGTCGTATCATCGAGACTTAATCCCAGGTGAAAAAACTTATATTGTGACTAAGGGAGATACCCTATATTCGATTGGGTTTCGCTCAAACTTAGGATATCTGAATTTATCGCGGTGGAATAATATATCTGCACCGTATGTTTTACAAATTGGTCAGAAAATAAAACTATTTAAACCTAGGCGTATAGCAAAGAAAAAATACTCCGCTAACACTGACCGAAATTTTTTTAAAAAAAAGAGAAACCCATCACAGAAAAAAAGCTTTCATAGTCAAAAAAAGAGATATCGATCACAAAAAACTTCCACAAATTCAATGGATAATAAAAAAGTGTTAAAGTTGTTTTGGCAGTGGCCGATAAAGAAAAGGATCTTAAAAAATTTCTCACAGACAGGTAATAAAGGACTTGATATATCAGGAAGGCTTGGGCAAAAGGTAACTGCCGCCAGTTCTGGAAAAGTCGTTTACAGTGGATCTGCTCTTAAAGGGTATGGAAACCTACTTATTATTAAGCATAATTATTTATATTTAAGTGCTTATGCTAATAATCGAAAAATACTTGTTAAAGAAGGACAATGGGTAAAAAAAGGACAGGTTATTGCTGAAGTTGGCCTAGTTGCTGGTAGAAGAGCTTCATTACATTTTGAAATTAGAAAAAACGGAAAACCGGTAAATCCCCTGAATTATTTACCGAAATAATATATTGCCAAGAGACCGGAGGTTGATTATGACAGAAGAAATTGTTGAATTAGTATTGAATGATGATACTACTAATGGCGCAGCTAAGATGCTGAATTTTGGATTTGGCACTGACTCTTTAGCTGATGGAACAAAGCTGACTACAGTTAGTGTTACAGAAGCTAAGAACTCTAGCACTGCTGATGCAACGAGGGTTTATTTAAATGAATTAGGTAAATCAAAGTTATTAACGGCAGATGAAGAAAAGATATACGGAAAACGTGTTTTAAGAGGAGATCAAGAAGCACGAAAAATAATGATTGAAAGTAACTTGCGATTGGTTGTTAAAATCTCTCGTCGTTATTTGAACAGAGGTTTACCTCTATTAGACTTGATCGAAGAAGGTAATCTAGGTCTAATTAGAGCAGTAGAAAAATTTGATCCAGATAGAGGGTTTCGTTTTTCAACTTATGCTACATGGTGGATAAGACAGACCATAGAGCGTGCGATTATGAATCAAACCAGAACAATTAGATTACCGATTCATATCATTAAAGAAATGAATGGCTATCTTAAAGCGCAACGCTTTTTAGCTCAAAAACTAGATCATGACCCTCGTCCAGAAGATATTGCTGAATATATGGATAAACCTGTTAAAACAGTGATAAGAATGTTGAAATTAAATGAACGTGTCACATCAGTCGATGTTCCAGTGGGCAAAGATTATGATAAACCATTACTTGATTCTATTTCCGACAATGGAGATCAGTCACCAACAGATCAGTTACAAAAAGAGAATATTAAAGACAATATAACGGGTTGGGTTTATCAATTATCAGATAAGCAACGAGAAGTTATTTGCAGACGTTATGGTTTATGTGGGCATGAAAACTCTACTTTAGAACAAGTTGCTCAAGAACTTGGTGTAACAAGAGAACGTGTCAGACAAATACAAATGGATGCATTGAAAAGATTAAAAGAAATTTTAGAAGTGGGGGGTTACTCCTTCGAAGCAATTTTTCAGTAAGATATATTCAAAAATTTGATAGACAAAAGCCAGCTTTTAGCTGGCTTGTCTTTTAAAATCAAAACGATTTTTAATCAGTTGTATTGTTATTAATGCAATTGCAGCCCCTAATGTATCTGCTATCCAGTCTAGAACATCCGCTTCTCTACCAGGTACAAATGATTGATGCCACTCATCAGATAGACCATATAAACTACAAAAACATAAACTTATTAGCATGACTATTTTAGGTTTTTTAATGTAGTCATTAAAACAGCGCCACGCTAAAATTCCCATAATAAAATAAGCCCCAAAGTGATGTAATTTGTCTTGATGTAAAAATAACATCGGCGTAGGAAGAGCTGATTGAGAGGATAGCCAAAATATTAAACTGCAGTATGTTGTCAAAAAGGTTACATTAATTGTTTTTAGCATAGGTTTTTTTTAGAAAGTGGAAAATATATTTACTCTGGCAGAGTTCTGTTTGCATCATACCAATGTGCAGCAAAAAATTGAAAAAACTCATCATGCCAAATATTTAGATGAAACGGGTCGATTATCTTTTGCATCAATTGGACCCATCAAAGCAATAACTGAAACAAAGTTTCCAGATAGTCCCCAATTACTAACGCCTAAAGACATGCCAAGACGTGGATTTAACTCGCCTGCAGGTAAAGTTGCCTTTTTTCATGCGTTAGCACATATTGAATTTGTCGCTATTTACTTAGCGTGGGACATTTTATATCGCTTTAGAGGCTTGCCTAAGCAATTCTATCAAGATTGGTTAAAAATAGCAGATGAAGAAGCCCTGCATTTTAAAATGATCAGAGATCATTTGATAGCAATGGGGGCAGATTATGGTGAATTACCTGCTCATCGAGGATTATGGGATAATGCGAATGATACCCAAGATTGTCTATTGGCTAGATTAGCTCTTGTGCCACGATGTATGGAAGCAAGAGGCTTAGATATTACGCCTAAAATGATTGGAAAATTTAAAACTTTAGGTGATGATGCAAGTGCCAAAATTCTCACAAGAATTCTAAATGATGAAGTAGGGCATGTGAAAATTGGCTCATACTGGTTTAAGACAATATGTGAGCAACAAGGGCTAGAATATGAACAAAAATTTAGAGAATTAATAGAAAAATCTTATGTAGGAAAACCAAAGGGGCCTTTTAACCGAGAATTGCGTATAATTGCAGGTTTTTCTAATGCAGAACTTGACTGGCTGGAAGAGAGTGAGTGAATGAATAAACAAATTATAGAATATCCAATTTTTGCATTAGGCTTTAGAGCTTTTTTTGCTCTGGCAGGACTGTTTGCACTGATATTAATAGCCTTATGGTCATCAATTTTTAAAGGTGTGCTGGTAACAGATAATTATTACCCAACCACTTATTGGCATGCGCATGAAATGTTATTGGGCTACTCCGTTGCTGTTATAGCTGGGTTTCTATTAACGGCTGTTAAAAACTGGACAGGGGTTCAAACTGCACAAGGCAGCAAATTATTAGGCCTTTGTTTATTGTGGGTGTATGGACGCATAGTACCCTTTTATTCAGAATTAATTCCTGACACGCTCATTGCATTAATTGATTTTTCTTTTTTACCTACCTTGGCTTATTTTATTGCACAGCCGATTATTAAATCTGGTAATTTAAAAGCTTTATTTTTCATTGCACTTTTATTGTTGATGGCTTTTGGAAACGCCTGTATTCATGCTGAAGTATTAGGTTATTATGAAAATTCGGCAGGCCTAGGGCTAGATATTGTAGTGGGCATTATCATTATGATGATTTTAGTCATTGCAGGTCGGGTATTTCCTTTTTTTACCGAACGAGGATTAAAAGGGGTGATGGCCATTCGCAATCCAGTGCTTGATGGGGTAGCTATTGCATCCAGCGCCGTTGTTTTTATCCTGCTTATTTTAGATATAACTGGAATAATTTTAACGATTGTTGCTGTTGCCGCCGTTATTGCTAATGTTTTACGCGTGTCAGGTTGGTACGAGTCAAGAATTTGGTACGTGCCATTATTATGGGTGCTCTATATGGGCTACGCCTGGATAATACTTGGGTTTGTTTTTGTCGGCTTAGGCTCTTTAGAAATCATACCCATATATATTGCAACCCATGCATTTACAGTAGGTGGAATAGGTGTCTTAACATTAGGCATGATGGCAAGGGTCTCTTTAGGCCATACTGGTCGAGCAATGAAAGCATCTAAGACTATCACATTGGCATTTGCATTAATTAATTTAGCCGCATTGTTTAGAGTGTTATTGCCCGCTTTATTGCCCGATTGGTACGGTAGTTTCTTAGTTATATCAATTTATTGCTGGTTAGCCGCATTTTCTTTATTTGTAGTTGTTTATATCCCTATTCTAAGTTCAGTTAGAGTTGATGGAAAAGAAGGCTAAGCCATAGTTTTAAAAATGGAGTGGTTAAAAAGTATATGTTCTGTTGTTGCTCATTACCTCTACACAAATATAAAAAATGATTCCTGCATACTCGATGTTCCAGTTTTTTTTGACTTGAATTCAGAAAATACTGAAAACTAGAGGGGAATGGCTAACAT
>CAZMQH010000155.1:0-5586 GCA_964568245.1 uncultured Methylomarinum sp. | reverse complement strand
ACGCAGAGCATGGGAACGATTAAACTTTATTTTGGAGACAGTATGAACTTAATGACCGTGCCTTGGATTCCCGTTATCTTCCAAGATGGAACAAAAGGACTTATTGCACCTTGGAAAATTGCCGAAACTGAAAACCCTGTGATTGAAATTAATGCCCCAAGAGCAGACTTTCAAGGGGGTTTATATCAATTTCTTATAGGTTTATTACAAACCAGCTTTGCACCAGAAGATGAAGATCAATGGTTGGAGTATTGGGAAGAAACACCATCAATAGATGAGCTAAAAGAATCTTTGGAAAAGCTAGCCTTTGCTTTTGAGTTAGATAATTCAGAAGGTGTAGCTTTTTTACAAGACTACGATTTACCCGAAGGTGAAAGCAAACATATTGCAGCCTTATTAATTGAAGCCCCTGGAGCCAATGCACTAAAAAATAATTCAGACCATTTTGTAAAACGTGATTTAGCAAGTCAACTTTGCTCTAGCTGTACCGCAACAGCCATTTTTACTTTACAGGCTAATGCACCTTCTGGGGGGGTGGGGCATAGAGTTAGTTTGCGCGGTGGAGGCCCTCTAACCACATTACTATTACCCGAAAATAAAAATGCAACCTTATGGCAAAAGCTTTGGTTAAATGTGCTTAACCAAGAAGAAATGGAATCAGCAGAAATAATGGATGCCCGTGTTTTGCCTTGGCTAAGTAAAACACGAATTTCTGATAAAAGTGGCGTGATTACCACCCCCGAAACAGTTCATCCATTACAGCAATACTGGGGAATGCCAAGGCGGATTCGCTTAACCACCAAAATAGAAAATGAAAGCTGTGACCTTTGTGGCAATCAGTCTGAAAGCTTATATACAGAATTTATAACCAAAAATTACGGGGTCAATTATGACGGTGCATGGACACACCCTTTAACGCCTTATCGTTTCGATATAAAAAATAAAGAACTGCCTTTATCCCTTAAAGGTCAGCAAGGTGGACTAGGGTATCGCCATTGGCTGGGCATGGCGCTGCAAGATTCAGACAATGGAGATAAAGCAGCTACGATTGTGCAATTTTACAATAGTGAACGAGGCAGTAATTTTGAAATGGATTCAGCCTCATTATGGTGCTTTGGATACGATATGGACAATATGAAAGCACGGTGCTGGTATGAATCACATTTCCCCGTTTTTTATTTAGACTCTAAGCAAAAAAATAACCTAATGGAATGGGGGGCCGAATTTATCAATCCCGCACGAGAAGTGGTTAAAATTTTACGCTCACAAGTCAAAGAAGCCTGGTTTCGTCGTCCCAAAGACGTTAAAGGTGATATGTCTGCTATTGATATGCAATTTTGGCAAGCGACTGAAACTGATTTTTATAAAATTCTGCAACAGTTGGCAATGTTACCAGGTGACGCAGGAATGGCGCCTGCCAAGTTTTATCAAACATGGCTTAAATGCCTGGAAAAACAAACAAGACTGGTGTTTGAAACGGCAACCTTAGAATCAAAGCCAGAAGATTTAGATTTAAAGAGAATCATTGCCGCTCAAAATGAATTGTGGAAAAAATTCTACAGTAATAAAGCGATTAAAACCCTTAAATTAAGAGCAACACCAGAGGAGGCTAAAACATGAATCAATATTATTTTTTTGAATATGAAGATGTTCAAGCGATACAGCGATGGCATAAATGGCTGGATAAAAATCGCGGAGACCGCGCCCGATTGCGCCGTGCCGATAGCCCCGATGATATTTTATTAACCGAGGCATTTTTTAATTTTTTACAACAAATGCCAAACACCGATACTTGGCGAAAAAATTTAGCTATCAGTGCCAGTGTTGCTGGCGCACTTTCTCAGGTAAAAATAGACAGGCAAACGAATAGTCGAATAGGCAATAAAAAAGACAGTGATAAATCCAAAGTAATGGCAAGTTTTGCCGAGCAATTAGCCACACCACTTGAAGCCAAAGGCAAAGCACCCATGAGTGAATTACGTTTTCAGCAATTACAAAAAAGCCCCAGTCCCGAAGATTTTTATCGGCGTATTATTCGAGCCATTCAGCTATTAAAAGGGCAGGTCAATATTGTTTCATTAGCGTATGACATTATTCAATGGCATAAAGAATTTGAACAGCCTGCTAGTCATTCACCCACTAATCGCTTAGCTGTGCGCTGGGCTACTGACTATTTTACTGCATACCCTAAAAACCACTAAGGAGAATCAATATGAGCCGTTTTATCCAATTACATTTATTAACCGCCTACCCTCCTGCTAATTTAAACCGTGATGATATGGGTAGCCCTAAAACTGCAAAAATGGGAGGCTATGATCGTTTACGGGTCTCATCCCAATGTTTAAAAAGAACATGGCGCACCTCAGATGGTTTTGCAGAAGCGCTGGAAGGACATATTGGTACACGTACCAAAGAAATGGGACTAAAAGCCTATCAACAAATGATCGACAAAGGTATTGCTCATAAAAAATCACTGGAATGGACACAACCTATTGCTGCCGTGTTTGGCAAATTAAAACAGATTCCTAAAAAAGATAAAGACGCTTTAAAAAAACTGCCTGCTGATAGTACCGAACGCATAAAAAAAGAATTGGCAGAGTTAGAAATTGAGCAATTGGCTTTTTTTGATACCCAAGAAGAGCAGGCCATTTTAAATCTTGCTCGTACAATTGCCGAACGTGAAGAAGAAGCCAATGCAGATGAATTAAATTTATTACGCCAAAAAGTAACGGATGTTGATATTGCACTATTTGGGCGAATGTTAGCATCCAGCCCCGCTTTTAATATAGAAGCCGCTTGCCAAGTTGCCCACGCTATCAGTGTTCACCCCATTATCATTGAAGATGATTACTTTACCGCCATAGATGATTTAAATGATGGACAAGAATATGCAGGGGCATCACATATTGGTGAAACACGTTTTTCCGCTGGCCTGTTTTATTCCTATATTTGTATTAACCGTGAATTACTGATTGAAAATCTAAACGGTGATGAAGCCTTAGCCAATAAAGCTATTCGTGCATTAACAGAAGCAGCGGTTAAAGTCGCACCTAAAGGCAAACAAAATAGCTTTGCTTCTCGCGCTTATGCTTCTTATGTTTTGGCGGAAAAAGGCAATCAACAACCGCGTTCATTATCGGTTGCGTATTTAAAACCCATTATGGATAGGGAGAATAAAGACTTTATTACAGATTCTATTACCGCCTTAGTCAATCAAAGAGATAGTTTTGATAAAGTGTATGGTGCCTGTTCAGATAGCCATTATCAAATGGATGTCTCTAAAGTAGAAGGTACCTTGGCAGAATTACTGGGTTTTGTTAGCCAATAAGGAGAAACACATGGACACTCTTGTATTTCGGCTTTATGGGGAAATGGCAAGCTGGGGTGAAATAGCCGTGGGTGAAGATCGTCATACCGCAAGCTATCCTAGCAAATCCGCGATTATTGGCTTGTTAGGTGCAGCACTTGGTATTAAGCGAAATGATGAAGATAAACAATTACGGTTACAATCTGGTTATACGGTTGCTGTAGAAGTGTTTTCTACCGGTCATTTACTGCGTGACTATCACACCACACAAGTACCCAGTTCAGTAGGGAAAATTAACTATCGCACTAGACGGGATGAAATAGTGATGGGTAAAAAACAATTAGGCACGATTTTATCCAGTCGAGAATATCGCTGTGGCGCACTTGCAGTTGTGGCGGTACGTGCTTTAGATTCTGCACCTTACACATTGACAGATATTAAAATGCATCTTTTACAGCCTAAATTTCATTTGTATTTAGGTAGAAAGTCCTGTCCATTAGCGGCACCGCTAGCACCTCAACTTATCCAGAAAACTTATTATTTTGATGCGTTTAAAGCCTATCAGCATAAGCCAATGTTACCGACTTATGACGATGAAACAGGGAGATTGTCTAAACGTGATTTTACTTGGCTAGGCAGACCTAAAGACCGTCATTACTATTGGGAAGGCAGCGTTGAAGACTTTTCTAAGTCCACCGATTTAAAAAGGATGCAAACTCGAACTCGTCACGATCAGCCCCTGTCAAGAAAACGCTGGCAGTTCTCACCCCGTCAGGAACACTATTTATTTATACAAGGAGGTGAATAATGTATTTTTCCAGAATAACACTGCGCCCAGAAATACTTAAATCAACACAGCTAAATCGTGTGTTAGAAGATAATGCCTATGGTGCTCACCGGTTGTTATGGGATTTATTTTCAGAGCAAACAAGAAACTATATTTATCGAGAAGAAATAGCCAGAGAACAGTTGGGAAACTCGTGTAATGTGAGAGGGGAATCCATTTATTATATGGTTTCAAAATCTAAACCTATTGAGCCTGAATATTCATTATTTAAGGTGGAAACTAAAAGTTACCAGCCTCAGCTAATAGTGGGGCAAGTATTAAATTTTGAGTGCAGAGTAAACCCAGTTGTTACCAGAAATGCTAAAAAACATGATGTGGTTATGGATGCACAATTAGTGATTCTTAAGGAGCTAATAAAAGAATTTAATTTAGAGGGTGAGTTATCGGCTAAGCCAGAAAAAAAAGATTATAAAAAACAGTTGCTAACTAACGGAGGGGAAGCACTTAAACAATGGTTGATTGATAGTTTGATTGGCAATAGTCGATACTCAGAACGCTTACAACAAGTATCAACTTTAACTGACTTGCTGGAATGGGTGATTAAAGCACAGGTTGAAACAGTCTTGGAAAACTGGTGGAAAAGGCAGAGTGAGCGTTGTGGCTTTTCATTAGTTGTTGATGAAACGGGTTTAAGCAAGCTACAAACCAGTGCTTATCAGTGGCATGCTATGCCAAACAAAGGCAAACGTGCAGGATTTAGCTCTATTGATTTCACGGGGACATTAAAAGTTACTGATGTGGAGAAATTTAAAAAATCATTATTTGATGGTATTGGTCGGTCAAAAGCTTTTGGCTGTGGGGTGCTGATGATTAAGCGAGTGTAAGTGAAATATTTATCTTGCCTTCAAATTTTTTACGTTATAGTTGTATGATGAATAGTCTGGCAAAGGGTGTAAAATGAGAGTCACAGCACGAATAGACGCTAGCGCGCCATCCACGCTACATATCATCTTAGGACATCCATGCCCTAAGATTGATTTCGCTTGGGCGAATTAATAAAGCGCCCCAGTCCGTCCTTGTATCCCTCAGTCTGATATATTTGATTAGCTATCAGTATATCAAGGAACATGAGAACTTGTGGTTATCCTGAGGTTAAACAGCCTGTGAGGCAGTAAAGTCCATGCTCCTATTTCTCTGGTACTGAAGGGTATCAAAGTCCTTTCTATTGTGGAAAGAAGACTGTATTTACAAGGGTAGTAAGGAGAATATTATGACTATTATTGGTATTGATGTTAGTAAGAATAAATTGGATTGTGCTTTAATTGATCATTCAAATCATGAAAAATTTAAGTTTAAGGTGGTATCTAATCATTTATGCACGAACTTACGGGTTGTTGTACTAGCATTTCACAAAAGCAACAATTAAAAACTGGAACTATGAGTAATAGTAATATATCTGTTAAAGCTACAGTTTTACCCCGTCATCCACTAA
>CAZMQH010000154.1:0-5594 GCA_964568245.1 uncultured Methylomarinum sp. | reverse complement strand
CCCCCTATTTCCCTCAGAGCATGTAGAATTGTCTGATTTAAGTTTTATCAGTGGGTATTCTGTGAGTTTTAGAGGCACAACAATTATTTCAGTTCGCCGTGGCGACAAAGTAGTCATCGGTGGTGACGGCCAAGTTTCTTTAGGCAATACCGTTATGAAAGGCAACGCACGTAAAGTACGTCGCTTATATCACGGCAAAGTCATTGCAGGATTTGCTGGTGCAACAGCGGATGCGTTTACTTTATTTGAACATTTTGAAGGCAAGCTTGAAAAGCACCGGGGTAATTTAACCCGTGCCGCTGTTGAAATGGCTAAAGATTGGCGTACAGACCGTGCTTTACGCAAACTAGAAGCCTTACTTCTTATTGCCGATTCAAAAGTCTCTTTGCTTCTATCAGGTACGGGGGATGTTATTGAACCAGAGCACGACCTAATGGCGATTGGCTCAGGCGGTACTTTTGCTCAATCAGCTGGCATTGCTTTATTAGAAAATACCGATTTAAGTGCTCGTGAAATTGTCGAAAAATCACTGCATATTGCAGCAGATATCTGCATATACACCAACCACAATCTGCGTATTGAAGAATTAGATACTGAACCAAGTAGTAAATAAAGAGTAATTAGAATGAGCCAAATGACACCCCGAGAAATTGTAAGCGAACTAGACAAACACATTATTGGTCAGGCCAGTGCTAAACGCTCCGTTGCTATTGCCTTACGTAATCGCTGGAGACGTATGCGTGTTGCTGAAGAATTACGCGATGAAATCACCCCTAAAAACATCTTAATGATTGGCCCAACAGGTGTAGGTAAAACTGAGATTGCCAGACGTTTAGCGCGTTTGGCTAACGCACCTTTTATAAAGATTGAAGCCACTAAATTTACCGAAGTCGGTTATGTAGGACGTGATGTTGAATCTATTATCCGTGATTTAATGGATACTGCGGTAAAAATGCATCGTATGACGGAAATGGAAAAAGTACAAAACCGAGCAGCTGATGCGGCAGAAGAAAAGGTTTTGGATATTTTACTGCCATCCGCTGAAGGCGGCATGATTTCTGATTCAGAAGCATCCACTCGTCAAAAAATGCGTAAAAAATTACGTGAAGGTGATTTTGATAATAAAGAAATTGAAATTGATTTAAAGGCTCCTTCTGTAGGCGTTGAAATCATGGCCCCTCCTGGCATGGAAGATATGACCAGTCAGCTGCAAGGCATGTTTCAAAATATGAACAGTGGCAAGACTAAAACTAGCAAAATGAAAATTTCTGATGCTTTAAAAGCATTGCAAGAAGATGAAGCTTCAAAGTTAGTGAATGAAGATGAAATCAAACAATCGGCTGTTGATGCAGTTGAACAAAACGGCATTGTATTTCTTGATGAAATAGATAAAGTCTGCAAACGCTCTGATATGGGCGGTGGCGATGGTGGTGTTTCTCGTGAAGGTGTACAGCGTGATTTACTTCCCTTAGTTGAAGGTAGCACTGTCAGTACAAAATACGGCATGATCAAAACTGATCATATTTTATTTATTGCTTCTGGCGCGTTTCATTTAACCAAACCGTCTGATTTAATCCCCGAATTACAGGGCCGTTTCCCGATTCGTGTTGAGCTAAATGCGCTGTCTGCTGATGATTTTGTGCGTATTTTAACTGAGCCAGATGCGTCATTAACTGAACAATATCAGGCCCTGCTGAAAACAGAAGGCGTAGACCTAAGCTTTTCTGACGACGGTATTCAACGTATTGCTGAGCTAGGTTGGCAAGTGAACGAAAAAACAGAAAATATTGGCGCTAGAAGGTTACACACTATATTAGAACGCTTATTGGAAGAAATTTCCTTTGAAGCTTCTGACATGGTTGAAAAAACAATCATTATTGATGCAGCTTATGTTGACTCACACTTATCTGAGTTTGCAGAAGATGAAGATTTAAGCCGCTATATATTATAAATATGAGATTACATGTAAAGCCTGCAAATTGCAATCTCACCAATATTATATTACATCAGGCTTCTCATATCCTTGAAGTCAGTTTTGATAACGGTGAGACCTTTAAACTTCCTTGCGAATATCTGCGTGTATACTCACCTTCTGCGGAAGCACTAGGCCATGCACCAGGACAGGAAGTTCTACAACTAGACAAACAAGACGTTAATATTGCAAGTATAAAACCTATTGGTAATTACGGGATAGAACCCAGCTTTACCGATGGCCACAGTACTGGCATTTATTCTTGGGATATGCTGTATAAATTAGGTTTTGAGCATCAAACACTTTGGGCAAGTTATCTCGATAAATTGCAAGCTGCTGGACATACCCGTCAAGAGTCGCAACACACACGGTAAGATTATGACAAACGAAAACTCAACCCATTTTGGATTTAAACAAGTAGCCACTGATGACAAGGTCAACATGGTGCGCGGCGTATTTGATTCTGTTGCTAGTAACTACGACATAATGAATGATCTTATGTCTATGGGTATTCACCGCGTATGGAAGCGTGTTGCTATTCAGCTAGCTAATGTTAGAAATGGCGATAAAATTTTAGATCTAGCTGGCGGCACAGGCGATTTAACCATTTTATTTGAAAAACGAGTAGGCAAAGAAGGCTCTGTCGTTTTAGCTGATATTAACTCTGAAATGTTACGCACAGGTCGTGATCGTTTAATTGATCGCGGCTTAGTCGGTAATATTAATTACGCTCAAGTTAACGCTGAATGCTTACCTTTTGAAGATAATACTTTTGATTGTGTTTGTATAGCTTTTGGCCTGCGTAACGTAACAGATAAAGATGCAGCACTTCGCTCTATGATGAGAGTGCTAAAACCAGGTGGTAAAGTTATTGTTCTAGAATTTTCACACCCTATTGATAAAATCACTGAAAAAATTTACGATTTTTATTCATTTAAACTATTACCTAAAATTGGTAAATATGTGGCTAAAGATGAAGAAAGCTACCGCTATTTAGCTGAATCAATTCGTATGCATCCCAAACAAGATAAATTGAAAGAAATGATGGAAGACTCAGGTTTAGAGCGATGTGAATACTTTAATATGAGTCAGGGAATTGTTGCAGTGCATAGAGGCTACAAGATATAACGCTCTGCTTTAGGAACTTACAAGCAATTAATATACCCACCTTGCTAGTCTTTTTGCTCCTGCTTGAATTCTCTCAATCGTTGCATAGAATAACTATGCGTCTCTTGAGATAACCCAATCAGAAACAAAAACCCTATACAATATAAGCATATTAATTACTTGCAAGTCCCTTAGCAAAGTTTAAATTACTAGTTCAAATGGCAGGCCCCATCAAACCAACGTTACCAGACCAACCTTGGGCTAATTTAAATTTTGATCATGAACCCCCTCCTCAACCACCATCAACCGAAATCAAATGATTGTTAAACCCTTACTAATCACCACGCTAGAAACAGCCTTAAATCAATACGTCTCGCTTGATGAAGATGCCAGCCTATTTCTTACCCCGCTTGCTGGAAAAGTAATCGCAATTAACATCCATCCATTCGATGAAACCATTTATCTTTGCCCAACAACAGATAAAATTCAGGTACTAGAAACTTATTTGCCAGAAGTGGATTCAACTATTAGCGGTACTTTATCGGCATTTGGCTTAATGGGCTTAAGCACTACACCGATGCGCTCCATTTTTAGTGGCGAAGTCACCATTACCGGTGATACCGATACAGCTCACAAATTTCAACAACTTTTTGACAAGCTAGATATTGATTGGGAAGAAAAGCTCTCTCAATTTACTGGCGATATTATTGCCCACAAAATTGGTAACTTTTTTCGTAGTGGACAACAATGGACAGCAGAAACCGTTAAAACTTTTAAATTAAATACTAAAGAGTTTTTACAAGAAGAAACCCGTGACCTACCCGCAGGCCCAGAAGCTGATATTTTATATAATCAGATTGATGAAATACGTTCTGATTTTGATCGCCTATCTGCACGTATTAACCAGCTAAAGATAAAGGGATAAGCCTGTGATTCATCCAAAAATATTTATACGTTTAATCCATATTAACTGGGTCATGATGTACCACGGTCTTGACGAACTGGTACTAAAAACACATTTATTCCGCCCTATCCGTTATCTTGCTGTACTCTCTCCAAATTACTGGATGAGAAAACCAACAGAACCCCGTGGCGTCCGTATTCGAAAAACACTGGAAGAACTAGGCCCTATTTATATCAAGTTTGGTCAAGCTTTATCCACACGAAAAGACATTTTGCCCGATGATATTGCAGATGAACTGGTCAAATTACAAGATAAAGTCCCTCCTTTTTCTAACCAGTTAGCAATTCAAGTAATTGAAGAACAGTTAGGTGAAAAAGTAACTGAAGCCTTTGCTTCCTTTGATGAATCACCTCTTGCCTCTGCCTCAGTTGCTCAAGTCCATACTGCGACCCTACACACAGGTGAAGAAGTTGTTGTTAAAGTACTTCGACCACATATTGAAAAAAGCATCCATTCTGATATTGGCTTGATGTATGAAGTTGCAAAATTAGCTGAAAAGTTCTGGCCAGATGCTAAACGCTTGCGAGCTATAGAAGTTGTTGCTGAGTTTGAAAAGACATTACTGGATGAATTAGACTTAGTTAGAGAAGCCGCTAATGCAGTAAAGCTGCGTGAGAATTTTAAGGACTCAGATGCTCTTTACATCCCTGAAATTTATTGGAAGTTTACTCGTACAAAAGTATTGGTTATGGAGAGAATCCATGGTATTCCAGTCGGAGAAATTGATCGCCTAAGAGAAGAGGGTGCTAATTTTAAATTACTTGCAGAACGTGGCGTAGAAACATTCTTTACTCAAGTATTTAGAGATAACTTCTTTCATGCTGATATGCATCCTGGAAATATCTTCGTTGATTTACCTGATAAATACATTGCCGTTGACTTTGGCATTGTTGGCACCTTAACCCTATCAGACCAACGCTATCTAGCAGAAAACTTCCTAGCCTTCTTTAACCGCGATTATCGTCGCGTGGCTGATATGCATATAGAATCGGGCTGGGTACCTGCTGGCACTCGTGTAGAAGACTTTGAATCAGCTATTCGTACTGTTTGTGAGCCTATCTTTGATAAGCCATTAAAAGACATTTCATTTGGCCTATTATTATTACGTCTTTTTCAAACAGCAAGACGTTTTGATATGGTGGTACAGCCTCAATTAATACTGTTACAAAAAACATTACTAAATATCGAAGGCTTGGGGCGTCAGCTATACCCAGACTTAGACCTATGGCAAACAGCCAAACCCTTTCTTGAAAAATGGTTTCATGAACGTATTGGACCCAAAGCAAAAATCAAACAGGCTATGAAGCAATTTCCAGAAATTGCTGAGCATTTCCCAGAAATGCCTACTCTGATTTTTAACGCCTTAGATAGTATGACTCATACCAAGCAACAAATTGAGAACCAAAATAAAGAAATATCCCAGCTACGCGAACAAATGGAAAAGAATCATACGGGTACAGTTTGGGCGATTATGACCAGTGCTGTAATCGTTAGTTTGGCTGTCCTACTTCAATAGACGGGGCAGAGCCAATAATGGATAGGCCCCTTAGG
>CAZMQH010000153.1:0-5618 GCA_964568245.1 uncultured Methylomarinum sp. | reverse complement strand
AGGGATAAAAAGACAAGAGAGCTGGGTATATTATTTGTTACTGCCTCCCTTATACGAATAACTGACCACTTATAATCCTTATACAGATTTAACCATGCCAGCCTTAATGAATATAAAAAGAATAAACTTACCCACACATAGGATCAATAGTTACATCCCATTTAGTCAATGACCTTAATCGAATAATTCTATCCTCATAAAGTTTCATTTCCTTTATGCGTACTCCCCCTACTTTCATATGTTCGTATTTTTTCGTGCACATCCCTTATCCGCTCAATTTTAAAAAGAACCACAACCCTATGCTTTCTTTTTCATTAGTTTCTTTACAAAAGGTAATCCAGCTTCCAACCACTTAGTCCATATAAACAGGGTTATTTTTTTAACAAAACAGAACAACTTTCTAAAAAGAGTTGGTGCATCTTTATAACCAACTTTTTCTAATCTAGCTTTTACCCCCCCCCAGAGAACATACCTTCCACCAGCCGCACTAACAAATGCTATATTAAAAAACCACATTTCCAAGATTGAAACTAATAACATAAAAGCAAATGAAATAGCCATACCTCCCCCCGCTAACATCACTAGCCAAGCAAACATTGGGTGTAGCTTGGTTAACCACCAGGACAAAATATCAACCACCAAAAAAATATATGGCATGCCAATAGCGATACATTTATATCTGTTAGCAGTAGTCTCTGCAAAGGTAAAAATAAGCCCTACAAACATGAAAATAAAACTGATACCAAATAAATGAATATGCGAAACCCTTGTCAAGGAAGCAAAGGTTGCTCCTTCATCTTCCTTTGTTAATTCCTTAATCTCGTCAAACTCAGTAAAATCAGGTATGCCTGCTGCGTTTTCGTTATGGCACATAACGCATTTTGACTCAAAAATTTTCTTAACCCCAGAATGCACAAATTCAGACTCTTCAGCACCTTCTCTAGCCCATTGCATAATGACGAAGCGCTCACGATCTGTGGCATTGTCTTTCATAGAACCATTGAGCTTTGTTTCCAGAACCGTACCTGAGCGATTGCCATAGTAGCTGTAGACAATATCATCCACAGATAGACCAAACTCTCCGTCAGCCATACCATGGGTAAACAGAATTTGGACTAGAGCAAAAAAATAGCCGAACGCTACAGCTATCAGATAGCCAGTAAATAAAACTTTTACAGGAGAATCAAAATCCTTTAAATAAGGTAGTTTGTATGTCATAAAATAAAATAAAATAAAATAAAAATGCTATTTTCTAATTGAAAAGTATAGCGAATATTTTTTAATGTCAGGTTTCACTATGTTGTACCCTGATTTTTTTAAAAACTCAGCTCGAAACATATCGGGTGGTTTTCTAAAAATTTCTGGTTTTATACTTCGCGCGGTCATGGATGCGGATTTTATAGCGAGTTGATTTTTATCGATAGCAAGGCGCTGAAATGGGCGCATAGCTGGCTACGCAACCATTTCAGCAACGTAGCCTATCGGCAAAAAGCAACCGATAGAAAACCGCATCCGTGACCGCGCGAAGTATATTCTATACCAACATTGTATGCCTTCAAAGGGAGGTTCACTTTTAATTATTTTTTCAAGCCACTATGCCTTCGAGTCAGGTTGTAATAGACCAAGAACTTCCGCTAAAAACCAGGGAAACGGAGCACTAGCAAAGTGATGATTTTCAGCGGAAGATTTAACAACTTAATCGTCCTCTTTTTTATACTCACCCTCAATTACATTCGCCTCTCTTGCTTGAGGCTTTTGAAATGGCGAGCCGGGCTGAGCACCTACTAGCTGTTTTTCTATTACATATTGAGCAAATTTTCTACGTGTAAAAGGAATCAAACAAGCAAAGCCAATCGCATCAGTAAAAAAACCTGGTGTTAATAACAGCGCACCCCCTACCAATAAAATGGGTCCTTCAATCATCTCATAAGCGGGGATTGCACCTTGCGCCAAGCTTGTCTGAAAGCGTTGCAATGTTGCAAAACCTTGCTGCCTTAATAACCACGCACCTAAAACCGCAGTAAACACAACCAAACCTACAGTAGGAAAAACCCCGACAATACCGCCAAGTTGCAGTAATAAATATATTTCCACAAAAGGCACAACCAAAAAAAATAAAAAAACTATCCGCATTACTTTTACTCCAAATGACTTTATTAGTTAATAGTAAAGGCATAGCTATTTAATTTCTAGGATAATATACTAATTATTTTATTCTCCTCTCCAAACCATGCATCAAATTATACTCTGCACTTGTCCTGATCAAAAATCAGCTGAAGATATTGCGAGCTATTTAGTCAGTCAAAAATTAGCTGCTTGCGTTAATATTATTGCTGGAGTTACTTCTATCTACGCATGGCAAGGTAAGCTTGAAAAAGCTCAAGAGCACATGCTATTAATTAAATCTCATAGCAAGCAATACCCAGCAATTGAACAGAAAATCAAATCCTTACACCCTTATGAACTTCCTGAAATAATTGCTGTCCCTATTGAGCGCGGCCTTCCTGAATATTTGCAATGGATAAATACATGCCTATCTACAAAATAGTTTTTCTCGTTTGTTTTAGTTTTTTCACCCAATCTATTCAAGCATTAGGCACTAAAGATTTACTCTCCGTTGATCAAGCTTTTTCTATTTCTGCTAAGGCTATTTCCGCAGACTTGATTGAAGTATCTTGGGATATAGCTGACGGTTATTATTTATACCGTAATAAAACCAGTGTAACCAGTCAAACATCTAATATTGAATTGGGTGTTGCTGATATGCCCGCTGGCAAGACCAAGCATGATGAGTTTTTTGGTGATGTGGCGACTTACCGAAACCAATTAAAAATATCTATCCCTATAGTTAATAATCAATCCGCCTCCCCTTTAAAGATTCTAGTTAAGTATCAGGGCTGTGCAGATATAGGAATTTGCTACCCTCCACAAAAAAAACTATTAACGATTGAATTGCCTCAATCGTCAAAACAAAGCCCTTCAAGTCCCGTGTCACAATTTGTGAATAGCTTTAAAGGCTTAAAACTTAACTTATTTGAAGATAAGTTATTACCCGCTGAACAAGCCTTTAAAATGTTTGCCACGGTAAAAGATGCTAATACCTTGCATCTGAATTGGGTGATTGCAGAAGGCTATTATTTATATAAAGATAAAATAAAACTGTCTTTAAAAAACACTGATTCAGTACAACTTGGCAAATTCAATATTCCTCAAGGGGAGCCTTATCACGACGAGGCTTTTGGCCAAGTAGAAATTTTTTATAATGAACTTAGTTTTGATGTGCCTCTTATTCGCACATCAAACATCGCCCAACTGATTAATTTAAAAGCTAAATATCAGGGTTGCGCAGATAGAGGCGTTTGCTATCCTCCGATGACTAGCAATTTAGAGTTACAACTTCCTGAAACTACTCAACTCAGCAGCCAACCGCCACCAAATTCATCACCCAAACTATCCGAACAAGATCAAATTTTTCAATCATTACAAAACGACTCCTTTATTCTAATCCTACTCAGCTTCTTTGGCTTTGGATTATTACTTGCCTTTACCCCCTGCATTTTCCCCATGATCCCCATTTTATCGGGCATCATTGTTGGACAAGGTGATTCAGTCACGCCTCGCAAAGCTTTTTTACTATCTCTTAGCTATGTACTTGCCTCTGCTTTAACTTACACTGTCTTTGGTATTTTAGCCGCTCTATTTGGTAGCAATCTGCAAACAGTATTCCAAGAACCTTGGATTATTGCAGTATTTAGTGGCATTTTTATCTTGCTATCGCTATCAATGTTTGGTTTTTACAATTTAGAAGTCCCTAAAGCATTTCAATCAAAAATACATAATTCCAGTGATAGCCACCGTGATGGATCCTATATCGGTGCTGCTATCATGGGTGCTCTTTCTTCACTGATTGTCGGCCCATGTGTAGCAGCCCCCTTAGCAGGTGCTCTTATTTATATAGGCCAAACTGGAGATGTAGTTTTAGGTGCCTCAGCTCTATTTGTTATGGGCTTTGCTATGGGCTCTCCCCTATTACTCTTAGGCGCTTCCGCTGGCTCCTTATTACCCAAAGCGGGCCATTGGTTAAATTCAACCAAAGCGGTCTTTGGTGTGCTAATGCTTGCTGTTGCTGTCTGGATGCTTGATAGAATTTTACCTGGCCCTGTTATTATGATTTTGACAGCAGCCTTACTTATTATTCCTGCTATTTACCTGCATGCCATAGATCCCTTACCTGAATTCACTTCTGGTTGGAAAAAACTATGGAAAGGGCTGGGAGTGATGATGTTAATTTATGGCGCATTGCTTCTAATCGGCTTAAGCATGGGGAATAACAACCCTTTGCAACCTTTACGTGGCTTTGCTAACGGACATTCTGTCGAACAAGAACAGGGATTAAATTTTAAAAAAGTTGCTTCACTTAATGATTTAGATCAAATACTTGAACAAGCCCATGCCAATAATCAATGGGTGATGCTAGATTTTTATGCTGACTGGTGTATTTCTTGTAAAGAAATGGAAACATTTACTTTTACTGATGAGGGAGTAAAAAACAGCTTATCCAACTTTATTTTAATTCAAGCTGATGTCACCAAAAACAATGCGGACGACCAAGCTTTATTAAAGCACTTTAACTTGATTGGGCCTCCTGCCATTTTATTTTTTGCACCTGACAAACAAGAAAGAAAAGCCTCTCGTGTTATTGGCTATCAGAAAACAGAACTTTTCTTAGCTAATCTTAATAATCTTTAGGGCGTCAACAATAATATAAGGCCCCTCACTCCTAAAGGCTTTTCATTCCTCCCTCACCCAACCCTTTGGAGCATAGGTATCTACATAACTTTTCACACCTGGCTCCCACGCGCTGCGTGGGAGCCAGTAAAATCCTATGCTTATCTTAAACAAGTGCTTACGGCTTTACCCTATGCTGAATCAGTTGAAGATATTGAAGCTTTATTGCCTTGGAATATTAAAAAAAAAGAGCCTGCCAAATAAGCAAGTACCTGCTTCAATGAGCGCTTACAATTTATGTAAATACCTAAATATAATAAATACCATGCAACAAAATACTATGTTAATAGTACTCGCCAGTATCGTTGCTCTATCTGGCGGAGTATTTGTACAATCTTTATCTGATAAAGATCAACAAGCAGCGACCATCCCCGCAGTTAAATTCACTTTACCTGATATCTATGGCAAACAACGTAGTCTTTCAGAGTGGCAAGGGAAAATACGCATTATCAATTTCTGGGCAACTTGGTGCCCTCCCTGCTTAGAGGAAATTCCTGAGTTTATTAAACTACAAAATGAATTTAAGGATAAAAACTTACAATTTATAGGTATCGCTATTGAAGACAAACAATCAGTTGAACAGTACTTAAAAGATAACCCCGTCAATTATCCTATGCTTATTGGTGGAGATGAGGCAATAAAATTATCACAGCAATTAGGAAATATTGTTAACGCAGTCCCTTTCAGCCTAATTCTTAATCAACACGGCCAAATTATTCATCGTCAACCTGGTGAATTAAGTAGAGAAAAAATTATTGAGATAATTACCCCGTTATTTTAAAAGTGAAATTGATAGGCTGTAGAGAGTTAAATCAACATCACTTCATTTG
>CAZMQH010000152.1:0-5625 GCA_964568245.1 uncultured Methylomarinum sp. | reverse complement strand
CGGTTGCGATATTTGATGCAGAGGGGTATGGTTAGGGCTTTAGTTGCAGCTAGGAAACATAATGGATAAAATCAAATTTCTCTATGTGGAAAATGTTATCTCTAGAGTCCAGAAAAAGACTCAACAGCAGTTGATATTTTTTATGTTGGTAGAAAATATTACTTATGATAAAACGCTGGATGTTATCTGGTCGGGTGAAGACGGTATATGGCATACCTTAGCGGCTAATTATCATAGTATGCAAGGGAATGATAAAGAATATTGGCAGGCAAAAATTGATTTGTCAGCCACAGAAAATCATTCACTTGCTGGAAATATTAAATTTGGTATTCGTTATCGTATTTTTGGACACGAATATTGGGATAATAACCAGGGGGAGAGCTACCGTAGTGAAGCAGATTCAGGCATCATGCTGGCTCATCAAGCATTAATTCAGAATATTAATGTGGCGACTGATTTTCAAGATCAGAAACATTATATCCCTATTAAAATTGCCGTGGGTCAGTCTTTTAATGCAGAAAAAGTTAGCATTCATTGGACTGATGATAATTGGCTGACAACTAATATCAGTCAGTGCAAAATTAAACGAGATTACTGGGATAAGCAGTTTCAGAGTAATGCCAGAAATCCAAATCAATATGCTGTGCAGTTATGGACTGGAAAGATAAAGCTTAATGATGCTTTTAGGTTGCAATATGTTATTTGTTGTGAGCGAGATGGCAAAGCTTTATGGGACAATAATGAAGATAATAATTATTCGTTTCAAAGAGAGCAGTTAAAGGTTCTTATTCTTAATCTACATTGCTATCAAGAAGAAAATCAAGATGAGAAATTTACTCAGATTGCCAAAGCTATTAATGAACTTGATGTTGATATTGTCTGCCTGCAGGAAGTGGCTGAATACTGGCGAGATGGGCAAGGGGATTGGGAATCAAATTCAGCAAAACTGATTAATGATCGTTTAACTAAACCTTTCCATCTACATACCGATTGGTCACATTTAGGTTTTGATAAATATAGAGAGGGTGTGGCTATTTTAAGTCGATTTCCTTTATCTCATCACGAATCCCGCTACGTATCAGACAGTCATGATATTTATAGTATTCATTCCAGAAAAGTTGTTATGGCGAGAGCACATGTCCCATATATTGGTGCGATTAATGTATTTTCAGCTCATTTAAGCTGGGTGGAAGATGGCTTTCAAGGACAGTTTCAACAGTTACATCAATGGGCAGATAGTCTTCAGGGAGATGATGTTAAAGCAACATTATTATGTGGTGATTTTAATATTACGGCGGGAAGTACGGGTTACGAATATGTGGTTAATGCTAATCAATATGATGATCAATATTTAGCGGCCAATGAACAAGGTGTTTTTGAACAAGTTTTTAGAGTGAATGATGCACATTGGCAAGATTTATTAGCAGATGATTACAGAATAGACTATATTTTTATGAACAAGGCAAGTCAATTGCAAGTTACCTCTGCAAAAGTTTTGTTTACAGATGATGACTATGGCCGTGTATCCGATCATTGTGGATATTTTTTGACTTTTGAACCAAAAATAATAATAAAAAAAGAGGGCTGAAATGGAAATAGCAGAACATTATGCAAAGCCAGTTCGTGGTGAATTAGGTGGCTCATTTGCGAGGACAAATGATTTTAATCATGAGTTTTTTGTACGTTGGGGGCGAATGGATTTTGATATTTACCATGGAATAAATGTAAACCTAAAAGTAATTTTAAAGGTTTATAGTAATGATGGTATTTGTGAGACTTATATTATCGATACAGAACCTTATGATGTTGAATGGAATCAACATAAACGTCGTACCCGAGATTTTTATATTCATCCTTTTTCTAGCAGTTATGGTCAAGTCAACTGTGTTAAGTTTTCTTATATCGTACACAAAGATGGATATTCTCTAGCCTCAGAAAAAGATTATATTTATATGGATTGGCCTCAGTTACAGGGCAACCCTGATGAGCATCTGTTTCGTGATATGACCTATGAGCATACAACAGAAAACAGTTATCGTACCTATGAGCTACATGCTGGTGAATTACAGAGTGATGTGGATTGGATGAACCATCATTTTGAATCTTTACAATTAGTGCCTAAATTTACTAAAGGGCAGCTTAATCATCCTTATCATCCTAAAAGCTATATTCATCACTTAATTGATAAAGTGATGCAAATAAAACGCCATGATCATGAGCGTTTATGTACCATAAAAGTCAGTGTTGATTGTAT
Source organism: uncultured Methylomarinum sp. (assembly GCA_964568245.1). Taxonomy (GTDB): domain Bacteria; phylum Pseudomonadota; class Gammaproteobacteria; order Methylococcales; family Methylomonadaceae; genus QPIN01. Next base: position 3,371 of record CAZMQH010000152.1, on the reverse strand, counting down.
TGATGATGCTGATTTTATTACTCATTTAATCCATGCGAGTGAGCAAGGAGTATGGGTGCAGTGTGTGGTTGATTGGCGAAAAATGACGCTGACTAATAGTCATAGTTATGCGCGTTTAAAACGTGCAGGTATTGAGCTAATTGGTGTGGTTTGTAGTCCTGATCATCATTTGATTGAAGTAGAACCTGATATGCATACCAAATTCATTATTTTTAATGATGAGGATTGTATTATGGGGTCTTTCAATATTACTTTTGATCGCTGGTGGGCAAACTGGGAATCTGGGATGACTTTTCACTCGAAAGGTATGTGTCGATTATTGGATAATATCTTTCAAAGTCAGCGTGGAGGCGTTATTCAACAGTATGGCATTGATCCTCATAGCCAATTTAATATGCTATATACCTATGGTCAGCATACCACGGCTAGTGGCGAGAACTATTTGCCTCATCATGCTATTTTAGGTGAAATAAACCGAGCTCAGCATTCCATTAAGGTCACTTTATTTATGATCGGTGAATTACTGGGTGGTCATGATGACAGTGTGATTGAAGCTCTGATTAATGCTAAAAATAGAGGGGTTTATGTTCATGTGCTGCTAAATGGGCATATTGCCAGGTTAGGCAAGGTAGGAGTAGAGCGTTCAATGGAAGAAGAGTTAAGCCAGCCTTTATTACCTGCTGTTGATCAATTACGGTTTGCAGGTGTTTTGGTTGGATTGGTCTATGGTCAAGATGATCATGATGTCCCCTATTCTCCTATTCATTCTAAATATTGCATTATTGATGATCATATTGTTATAGATGGTAGTTTTAATTGGTATAACACCTCAGTTTTTTCGCATGATTTAATTGTTATTGCCGCTAATCATGAAGTGGCCAAACCTTATCTACATGAATTTGATGAGATTCAGGGTGCTTTTCGGGTTTATTATTAAATAAATCCACAGACATCATTGAATGAGTAGAGTCTATTCAATGATGTCTGTGAGACGAGTTAAATATCTGTATTTTCAAAAACCACTATCGACTTTTCTTTAACTAGACAAGTTTTATCCAATATAGGTTTTTGATTGGGTCTAGTAATAATATCGTGTGGTGAAATGTGTGAGGTATCAACGGATAGGCACCATACCTTTCCTTCAATCTTAGGCAGTTCACAGATTGTGTTTTGATGAGACATATTGATAATGATATGTAAATCTGGCTCATCAATACCGGCTAAGGTTAGTGCTAATAACTGAGCATTTGGGTCATTCCACTGGGGTGTATCTAACTTGGCACCATGCCATGAAATATCTTTGATACCTCTGGACTTAATAATGTTACCCGTTAAAAAACGTCGACGCATAATGGAGCTATGGCGTTTACGCAAAGTGATCATGTTTTGAACAAAACGTAGCATGTCTGCGTTTTTATCCACCATGTCCCAGTCTAACCAAGTTGTTTCATTATTTTGGCAATAGCCATTATTGTTTCCATTTTGTGAATTAAGGAACTCATCTCCTGCTAATAGCATGGGAACCCCTTCACTCAATAATAATAGAGCAAAGGCATTTTTGGCTTGTTGTTTTCTAAATCCTGTGACTGAAATATCATCGGTTACTCCTTCAATCCCTGAATTTGAACTTATATTATTATTACAGCCATCTCCACTTTCTTCACCATTGGCATGATTGTGTTTTTCGTTATAGCTAAACAAGTCAATCAATGTAAAACCATCATGACAGGTAATGAAGTTTACACTGTTAATAGGTAATCCATCTTGATGCTGGTATAGATCACTACTGCCTGAAATACGGGTGGCTAATTCCTTTATTTTTCCCTTATCACCACGTAAAAACTCACGCATCACATCTCTATACTTACCATTCCATTCAGCCCAGCGATGTCCTGGGAAGCTACCTACTTGGTATAATCCAGCCGCATCCCATGCCTCAGCGATAAGTTTAGTTTGCGATAATTGTTCGGATAATTCTATACTCCAAAGGACAGGTGGATCCTCAAGTACAACTCCACCTTCACCTCGTGCCAAAGCACTAGCCAAATCAAAGCGGAAACCATCGACATGCATTTCTCTTACCCAGTATTCAAGACTGTTGGTAATAAATGAGGCAACAAGTGGGTGGTTTGCATTCACTGTATTGCCACAGCCAGTGTAGTCATGCAGAATGCTTTTATCTTCAGAATCGTGATGGTAAAAAATATTTTCACCAATGCCTCTGAAATTAATGATAGGGCCGCCAATACCTGCTTCAGAGGTATGGTTGTAGACTACATCTAAAATTACGCCAATATTTGCATTATGTAGTGCTTTGACTAAATCACGAAATTCTTTGACATGTGTGCCCTGTTCGGGGGTAACGCAGTAACCTGGGTGCGGACTAAAAAAACTGTGAGTGCTATAGCCCCAGTAATTATTCAAGCCAAGATCAATCGTGCCTTGGGGGGCATCTTGCTCATCAAAAGCCATGATGGGTAATAATTCTACATGGGTAATACCTAATTTTTGTAGATAAGGTATTTTTTCAATTAAACCTGAGAATGTCCCTGGATTTTTAACCTTTGAGGTCGCATGTCGGGTAAATCCACCGACGTGCATTTCATAGATAATTGATCTTTCACTGCTAATGCGTAGAGGAATGTCGCCGTCCCAGTCATAATCATTATCATCAACAACCATGCAACGCATAGATGTCAGCATATTGTCACCAGGATTACAGGCTGCCTGACGACTCCAGTTAATATCAGAGACTACTCGAGCCCAGGGATCAATGAGGTGTTTGTCTTTGTCAAAATGCAAGCCAGCTTCTTTAGGCTCATTAGATCCGTCAATACACCATGTGTACCAAGTACCTTTGGGAAGACCCACTACATATACATGCCATGAATAAAATGTTCTATTGACTTCTTTTTCTAATTGAATGATTTGAAAGGGGTTTTTACTTTTAGATGTTTTAAATAGGTATAATTCAATATTTGTTGCATGGCGAGTAAAAATAGAAAAGTTTACACCTTCAGCATCTGGTTTGGCACCCGATTGGTTAGATCGACCTGGATTATATGGGTATTCTTTTTTTTGCATAGGATAAGGATAATATAAGGCGGCTTGGTATACTATTTATGGGCATTTATTTCAACAATAAACGTGATAATGAGCTGTAACTTATAGTCATGTAAATTACAGAATATTAACCATTATCTTAAGTTTTGTATAACAAAGCAAAAGAATTAATTACAATATTATTATAGTTTGATAATGTTGTGATAAAAACTGAATCTAACTCTAGGGGTAAATGTAGAAAATAATACGATTAACTAGGAGGCTGTCCGAGAATAGAAACCGTCGCGAGGGGAAAGCCCTTTTGAGTC
>CAZMQH010000151.1:0-5629 GCA_964568245.1 uncultured Methylomarinum sp. | reverse complement strand
TGTTATTCTCTCAGAGGAAAACAATAGAATACCAAAACTATATTAAATTAACAATTCCTAAAATTAAACATTATATTGTGAAAATATCACTAATGTTTTTTATTCTATAAAAGGTTATCATCTGACAATCACTTTGGGGAGAAAGGGTCTATAAATGAAAAAAATAATAATAAAATTAAATCAAACATTGTTGGCAAGTGCTGCAGGGTTACTTTTACTTGCAGGTAATGTGCAAGCTAAATCTGATATGCATCAATTATATGAGGATAATTGTGCAAGTTGTCATGGCTCTGATCATGGTGGCTACTTGGCCCCTGCATTAAATTCTGAAACATTAAAAGGTCGTAGCCCGACTGCGCTTCGAACACTTATTATGACTGGCAGTTTTGAAACCTTAATGCCTCCATTCTACGGTCGCTTAAAAGATGCTGATATCCGTAATATGGTTAAGCATTTGCAATCAACACCAAAGCAGTCGAATCCACCTTGGACAATTAAAGATATGAAAAGGTCTTTAAAAATCTATGTTAAAGATGAAAGTAAATTACCTTCAAAACCTACTTATCAAATTGATAGCATGGATGATTTGATTGGGGTTGCTGCACGTGGAAAATATGGCCGTGGATCAGGTTCAAAAGCTATTTTTATCAATAGCAAAACACATAAAATCGTCGGTGAAATAGAAACAGGTACGGCGGCACATATTATTGATTTTGACCCTGCAAATGAGCGTTGGGCTTATGTAAAAACAGATACTGCAGAAATATTTAAAGTCGACTTATATTCGATGAAAGCGGTACGTAGCATTAAAACAGGTTTTAATGGACCTGCGTTAGGTGTTTCCAGAGATGGTAAATACATCATGGCTGGCTCTTTTGTGCCGCATAATGCGGTGATTTTAAATGCTGATTTAGAACCCTTAAAATTATTAGAACTTGAAGGTATTGATCCTGATGGGAAAATGGTCAGTTCTGATTCAGGCATGATTATCGGAACCCCTTTTGCTGATATTTTTGCTATTGCCCTGGAAAATGCTGGTCAAGTCTGGATTGTTGATTTAAAAGATGGCTTTCCTATTACCAAAATTAAAAATGTTGGTCGACATTTGCATGATGCTTTCTTGACTCATAAAGGTCAGAAATTAATGGTAGCTTCTTATGATGATAGTACCGTTATAGCAATTGATTTAAAGACCCGCAAAATTATCAAAAAATTAAAAGCAGGTTGTGTACCTCATGTAGGCGGTGGCGCGGCAGTTAAAGTCAATGGACGTACTTTAGGTTTTGGGACTAATTTTGGAACATGTGATAACAATACGGTTGTTAGTGTTTGGGATTTAGACAAAATGGAAGTGGTTAAGCAAATTAAAGTTTCAGGTGGAACTGAATCTCCAGCGGCTCATGCTAATGCACCTTATGTTGCGGTTGATATTATTACTAAAGACAGACGCGCCCGCACTATTCAATTAATTGATAAAGTAACCTTAGAAGTGGTTAAAACTTTAGATGTAGGTGGTCATGCTTATTTTCCTGAGTACAGTGCTGATGGTAAATTCCTTTATGTGAGTGCAGGGTATGCAGGGGATGAAGTGGTCGTTTACGATTCCTTTAATTTAAAGAAAGTAGCATCTATTCAAATGGAAAGCCCCGCTGGTATATTCTCAAGAGGTCGTGTTAAATACATGACACGTGGTTTATCACCTGATGAAATGGAGTAAAGTCATGAAGTTATTACTTTTTTCATTAGTCTTGTTATCGGCCTTTACCGCACAAGCTGCTAGTATTTATGCAGGTAAAGCAAAAGCTGCAGCTGTTTGCTCTCAATGTCATGGTGTAAGAACGACTAGTCCTGATGCACCATTTCCCCCTCTTGCAGGGCGCGATGAGGAATACTTGAAAATGGCTTTAAAGCAATATAGAGATAAAACTCGTATTTCTGATGTAATGAATAATATTGCTGGTTCCTTATCTGATAGAGATATCAATAATATTGTTAACTATTACAGCAGAATCGGAAAGTGAAGGCTATCATCATTGCATTGGCTTTTTCAGTCAATGCAATGGCATCTGAACCCGATCTGACCAGGCAACTGGCATTACGCAATTTGCTTGCTCATGATTGTGGGTCTTGCCATGGCTTAACCCTTAAAGGGGGCTTAGGCCCCTCTTTATTGCCTGAAGCATTACTAAATAAATCAGATCAATTTCTTGTTCATACTATTTTAGAAGGAAGAAAGGGCACAGCAATGCCACCTTGGAAACCTTTTATCACAGAACAAGAAGCACTTTGGATAGTTCAAAAACTGCTAAAGTAGAGCTGTAAAGTGACTCAAAACCAAATATGGGTGGTAGGAAGGGCCTATTGGCCGCGACGGAAACAAGATCAACAACGGCCATAGCCAATAGCCCCACCATTGATGGCAAGTTTGTCAGGCATGTTTCTTTATCTTGGTGATTAATCATCGTCATATTAGCTACTTCAATCCATAGCCCAGCCCCTCTTAATTTATATCAAATATGTTTAAACTAAGTGTTTTATCCTTATTATTTTGTCTTAATGCTCATGCTGAATTACGTGCAACAGGTGATTTAGGGATTGTTATTGAGCGTGCCAAAGGCAGTGCTTTAATTATCAATACCAGCCATAAAAATATCCTAGCAAAAATTGAATCATTAGGTGATTTATCCCATGCCTCGGTGGTGTTTTCACGTGACCAGCGATACGCTTTTATTTTTGGCCGAGATGGGGGCTTAACTAAAATAGATTTACTGCAAGATAAAGTGACTAAACGCATTATTCAAGCGGGGAATAGTATTGGTGGTGCTATTTCGCAAGATGGCCAGCTAATAGCCGTTTCTAATTACACACCAGGTGGAATTAAAATATTTTCTACTGAAACCTTAGAGCTTGTTGCTGATATTCCTGCTGAGTATGGTGATAAACAATTATCTAAAGTAGTTGGTTTGGTGGATGCCCCAAATCAAAAGTTTATTTTTAGTTTGTTTGATGCGGGTGAAATCTGGACTGTCAGTGTTAAAGACCCAAAAAATCCAAGCATTATTAAATATAAAAATATTGGAAAGCAGCCTTACGATGCTTTATTAACGCCTGATGGCCGGTATTATATTGCAGGGTTATTTGGGGAAAGAGGCTTAGCTTTACTCGATTTATGGAATCCCGAGCAAGGGATTAAACGAATTTTGCCAGATTATGGTAAAAATGATGAAAAACTTCCTGTGTATAAAATGCCTCATTTGGAAGGCTGGGCGGTAGCGGGTGATTACATGTTAATCCCCGCCGTTGGGCAGCATGAGGTTTTGGTAATTGATAAAATAAAATGGACTTTAGTTAAACGAATTCCCGTTATTGGGCAACCTGTTTTTGTGATGGCTAGACCTGATGGTCGACAAATTTGGGTGAATTTTGCCTTTCCAGACAATGGCAATTTACAAATAATTGATGCTAAGGATTTAACCCTTGTTAAGTCTTTAACGCCGGGGAAAGCTGTGTTGCATATGGAATTTACCCCTCGTGGTGAGCAGGTTTGGGTATCTGTACGTGATGATAATCAACTGATTATTTATGACACAGAAAGTTATACAGAATTAAAACGTTTACCTGCTGAGAAGCCCAGCGGTATATTTTTTAGTTCACGAGCGCATCAAATGGGTTTGTAGAGATGTTGACTACTTTACATAAGCAATTGCTTAATAATTTTCAACAAGAGTTGCCATTATCAGCGAGGCCCTATCAAGATATTGCTGATGAAATGGGAGTCACTGAAGATGACGTTTTATCTGCGTTTAAACAATTACAGGATCAGAACTTTATTGCTCGTATTGGTTCAGTTATTGCGCCTAATTCGATTGGGGTCAGTTCATTAATCGCCATGTCTGTACCCGCTAATCAATTACAGCAGATTGCTGCGATTATTAATCAATACCCTGAAGTTAATCATAATTATGAGAGAGATAATCGTTTCAATTTATGGTTTGTGTTAATTGCAGAAGACAAAAGCTATTTACAAACCGTAATAGCCGATATTGAATTAAAAACCGGCTATAGCGTGCTTTATTTACCTTTATTAGCCGATTATTTTATTAACTTAGGCTTCGAGATAGATTTTGATGATTGATAGTATTGATCATCAGTTAATAGCGTTAATGCAACAAGGTTTAGCTTTAGTTTCCAGGCCTTATGCTGAGATTGGGGCAAAATTGGGTTTAACTGAAACCGAAGTGCTTAAACGTTTAGCTTTATTAAAGCAACAAGGGGTTATTAAGCGTTTAGGGGTTATCGTCAATCATCGTCGTTTAGGGTATAAAGCCAATGCGATGGTGGTATTTGATGTACCTGATACTTTGATCTCGCAAATAGGTGGGCATGTCAGTCAGTTTAGTTTTGTTAATTTATGTTACCAGCGGCCACGACAAGGACAGCAGTGGCCTTACAGTTTGTATTGTATGATTCATGGTAAAAACCGAGAAACAGTATTGCAACAATTAGAGTATTTAAAGCAGTCTTGTGGCTTGAGTCAATGTAAAAGCGAAGTGTTATTTAGCAAACAATGTTTTAAACAAAGAGGCGCACTTTATCAATTATCAACTAAGGAACGTGCATGAAACAACTTCCTGATTTCCAACTGGAGTAAAAATCCTGCGTTATAATTTCGGGAAGTTATTCCATACACGTTCCTAAACAAGAAAAAGTGACCAGTAATGGATGAAATAGATAAATTGATTATTAATCATTTGCAAGGCGGATTTCCAGTGTGTGATTCACCATACCAAGTGGTGGCTGAGCAATTAGGGTTGATGGAGGCTGAGTTGATTGAGCGAATTAAAAATTTATTAGGTGCAGGTATATTGTCACGTTTTGGGCCGCTGTACCATGCAGAGGAAATGGGAGGGGCATTAACTTTAGCGGCTGTAAAAGCTCCAGTACAACAATTTGATAAAATTGCCGAAATAATTAATGCTTTCCCTGAAGTGGCACATAATTATGAACGTAGTCACGAGCTTAATATGTGGTTTGTCATTGCCACTGATTTACCCGAGCGATTAAGCGAAGTTATCCAAGAAATTGAACAGCAAACAAAGTTAAAAGTTTATAACATGCCGAAAATTACAGAATATTTTGTAGGCCTTAAATTGGAAGCTTAATGGATATTGATAATTTAGACCGGAAAATAATTTCAGCAACTCAATCAGGCTTGCCATTAACAGTGCAGCCCTATCAAACCATTGCAGATCAATTAGGGATATCAGCTGATTTGTTAATGCAACGACTCAGGTTAATGCAGGAGCAAAAAATTATCCGCCGTATTGGTGTGGTGCCAAACCATTATCGTTTAGGCTATAAATTTAATGGGATGACGGTATGGAATATTGCAGATAAATTTGTTAATAAAATGGGGCGATTGGTTGGAAAACTTGATTTTGTAAGCCATTGTTACCACCGGCCTAGACATGAGCCTGAATGGAATTACAATTTGTTCGCGATGGTTCACAGTAAAACAGAAGAGGGTGTTAATTTGCAAATACAAACCATTGCTGATTTGTTAGGTGAATATAATCAAGGGCAAGATGTTTTATATAGTACGCGTATTTTAAAGAAAACAGGGTTAAGG
>CAZMQH010000150.1:0-5668 GCA_964568245.1 uncultured Methylomarinum sp. | reverse complement strand
GCCTTGCTATCGACAAAAATCAGCTGCTTATAAATTCCGCATCCGTGACCGCGCGAAGTATATATTTTATATATGGATTAAATTGTTCCCTTGATATTTTGAAAAAATCCCCCATATATTACAATCACAGTACGAAATAAAAAGGTTCCTTTGATGGAAGAGCTGACAGAGTTAAGAGATACAGAAGAATTGATTCCCGTTTTACCGCTAAGGGATGTGGTGGTTTACCCGCATATGGTTATTCCTCTTTTTGTAGGTAGAGATAAGTCTATAGATGCGATTGAAGCTGCTATGAAGGACGACAAACAACTATTACTAGTTGCACAAAAACAAGCAGATATTGATGAGCCAGAATTTGAAAATTTATATCATGCGGGAACGTTGGCCAATATATTACAACTATTAAAATTACCAGACGGAACGGTTAAGATTTTAGTTGAAGGTGAAAAACGCTGTAAGGTTGATAAGTATCAAGAAATTCATGGATATTTTGGTGCAGTCGTTTCTGATATTGTTGATCGAATTGAAATTTCAGACCAAGAGCAAGATGTATTACAGCGTACAGCCATAAGCTCTTTTGATCAGTATGTAAAACTGAATAATAAAATCCCACCTGAAGTGTTAAATTCACTTGCAGGCATCGATGACCTGAGTCGTTTGGCAGATACTATCGCTGCACATATGACTTTGAAAATTGAAGAAAAACAGCGAATGCTGGAGATGGATGATACCGTTCAGCGGCTAGAAAGCTTGATGACTTTAATGGAAGGTGAAAATGATTTGCTTGAAATGGAAAAGCGCATTCGAGGTCGTGTTAAAAAACAGATGGAAAAGAATCAAAGGGAATACTATCTGAATGAGCAGATGAAAGCGATTCAAAAAGAATTAGGTGATATGGATGATGCAACTAATGAAATTGAAGAGCTGGAAAAGAAAATTAATGCGGCAGGTATGTCGAAAGAGGCTAAAGAAAAAGCTGATACAGAGTTAAATAAGCTTAAAATGATGTCACCGATGTCAGCTGAAGCAACCGTGGTTAGAAATTATATTGATTGGATGATCGGTGTGCCATGGAAAAAGAAGACAAAAGTTCGTCACGACTTAAAAGTTGCTGAGGAAGTGTTGGAAGCAGAGCACTATGGACTAGAAAAGGTTAAAGAGAGAATCCTTGAATATTTAGCTGTTACTCAGCGAGTTAAAAAATTAAAAGGTCCTATTCTTTGTTTGGTAGGCCCTCCTGGAGTGGGAAAAACATCTTTAGGTAAATCTATCGCCAGAGCAACCAATAGAAAGTATGTTCGGATGGCGCTAGGTGGTGTTCGTGATGAAGCTGAAATTAGAGGTCATCGGCGCACTTATATAGGCTCTATGCCAGGTAAGATTTTACAAAATTTATCTAAGATTAAAACTAGAAACCCTATGTTTTTATTAGATGAAATTGATAAAATGGCGGCTGATTTTCGTGGTGATCCAGCATCTGCATTATTAGAGGTTTTAGATCCAGAGCAAAACCATACTTTTGCTGATCATTATCTGGAAGTGGATTTTGATTTGTCAGATGTTATGTTTGTGGCAACAGCAAATACAATGAATATTCCATCAGCTTTATTGGATAGAATGGAAGTGATTCGTTTGCCTGGCTATACGGAAGACGAAAAGATTAATATAGCCTCTCGTTTTTTAGTAGCAAAGCAACTAAAAAATAATGGATTAAAAGACTCTGAAATTGATATTGCAGAATCAGCGATTCAAAATATTATTAGGTTTTATACGCGTGAAGCTGGAGTTCGTGGTTTAGAGCGTGAAATTTCTAAAATTTGCCGAAAAGTGGTTAAAAGCTTATTGTTAAAGCCGAGTAAAAAAATTGTAACGGTCACAGAAGAAAATATAGCTGAATTTTTGGGTGTTAAGCGCTTTAGTTATGGTTTGGCAGAAGAAAAGGATCAAATAGGGCAGGTAACGGGTCTGGCTTGGACTGAGGTGGGTGGAGAGCTACTGACAATAGAAACAGCTGTTATGCCAGGAAAAGGTAAGCAATCTGCTACAGGTAAGCTTGGTGATGTGATGAAGGAATCAATTGAAGCAGCGGTTACTGTAGTAAGAAGCCGAGCTCAAGTGCTAGGGATTGATAGTGAGTTGTTTCAAAAGAGTGATATTCATATTCATGTGCCTGAAGGTGCAACACCAAAAGATGGTCCTAGTGCCGGGATAGGTATGTGTACGGCTATTATATCGGCATTAACAAAAATCCCTGTTCGTGCTAATGTGGCCATGACGGGGGAAATAACTCTAAGGGGGGAGGTGTTGCCCATAGGGGGGCTCAAAGAAAAGTTACTTGCAGCCCATAGAGGTGGAATTACAACAGTGCTGATCCCTTCTCAAAATGAAAAAGATTTAGCTGAAATTCCTGAAAATATTAAACAAAATTTAGATATTAAGTCTGTTCATTGGATTGATGAGGTTTTAGAATATGCACTGCAATATATGCCTGTACCGACAAAGGATGGCGGGGAAAAAACACAGGATTCTAAAGCAGTAAACAGCAAAGAGAATAAAATCATTGCTCATTAATAATTTTTTTGTAAGTTTTATTGATGTGTAGCAAAAAAACCATAAATATAGAGGGCTCTAGCTGTTTTAGCTTGACACTTAGATGCCTCTGTTGATATAAGTAATGCTGTTTTAATGTTTTTTTTAACTTTTAAAAAACTTCAGTTAAGGGAGGTGGAAAAAAATAATCATCCAATCTTGCTGGTCTTTTTGTCCGTCTTCATCCATGAGGCAACAGTTACGTAGACTGCTATGTGCCTGTTGCCCCGCGAATGAATACAAACAAAAACCTGCCCAATATAGGACAATTATTTATTTCCAGCTCCCTAAAGAAATTTAGTTAGCTTTTATTTTGCTTCGTCAGCACAATCGCACGAAGTGTATTATATGTATCATCACTTTACTTCCTAAGGGGGAATAATGAATAAATCGGAACTTATTGACGCAATTGCTGATAAATCAGAATTAACAAAAGCAGATGCTGGACGTGCTTTAGATGGCTTTTTAGGTGCAGTAACAGAGGCATTACAAAATGGTGACCCTGTCGCTTTAGTTGGATTTGGTACTTTTTCTGTAAAAGATAGAGCAGAGCGCAAAGGTCGTAATCCACAAACTGGAGCCGAGATTACTATTAAAGCAGCAAAAATCCCATCATTTAAAGCTGGTAAAACTTTAAAAGATGCTGTAAACTAGGTCTCTTTAGTCGGGTGCTTAGCTCAGCTGGGAGAGCATCGCCCTTACAAGGCGAGGGTCGGGGGTTCGATCCCCTCAGCACCCACCAGACTTTGGAGCGGTAGTTCAGTTGGTTAGAATACCGGCCTGTCACGCCGGTGGTCGCGGGTTCGAGTCCCGTCCGCTCCGCCAAATATGAAAGCTCCGAACCTTATGGTTTGGGGCTTTTTTTTTGCTTGAAAAATATGTATCAAACTAACCTCAAGGACAGCCTCTTAGAGGTATTGTGAGTTTGGTTTAGGTCTCTCGCCTGCTTTTTTACTTAAATGAATTGTTTTAAGGATTATCTATGTTGTTAAAGATTAGAGAAAAATCACAGGGTGTTTTTGCCTGGGTTATCTTACTGTTAATCTGCGTGCCTTTTGCTTTGTGGGGTATTCAAAATTATGTGGGCGGGGGTAGTGAGACTGCTGTCGTAACTGTGGGTGGTAAGGAGTTTTTTCAGCAAGATTTAAATCGTGCTTACTCTCAATTTAGTCAAAACTTGCAAGGTACAAACTTTGATGAAAAAGAAGTTAAAAAATTAGCTGTTGAAAAACTGATTAAAGATGAAGTTTTATTGCAGTATGTAGTGAGTCAGGGCTTAGTTGTAACAGACCAAGCGGCTAGAGACTTTATAAGTGGTTTACAGTATTTTCAAACGGATGGTAAATTCGACAATAAGCAATATAAAGCCATGCTTGCAACGCAAAGAATGTCCCCAAGCGAATTCGTAGGGAGGATTAAAAAAGCATTGGTTATGGAGCAGTTTCAACGTAGTATTGTAGAAAGTAGTTTTGCTACTGACAAAGATATAGAGAACTTTTTCAAAATCCAAAATCAGACACGTGATGTAGAAATTGCTGCAATTGCTCTTGAAGTAGTAACAGAGCAGCCTACGGAACAAGAAGTTGAAGAGTATTATCAGCAAAACCAAGACTTGTATTTAACGACTGAGAAAGTAGCGATTGAATATGTTGAGCTGTCTTTAGATGAATTGGCTAAGCAGATTGAACCTTCCGATGAGGAGTTGGCTGCATATTATGAAGAGCAAAAAGATCTTTATACAACTAAAGAACGTAGAAAAATTAGTCATATTTTATTTGCATTTACTAAAGATGCAGGAAATGAAGTGGTGCAATTAGAGCGAGCTTTAAAGGCAAAAAAAGAACTCGCTGAAAAAGAGTTTTCTGTGTTGGCTGCTGAGGTTTCAGATGATAAATTAACCGCTTCAAAAGGTGGTGACTTAGGGCTTTTTAATCTAGGTGTAATGGAAAAAGAGTTTGAAGATGCTGCAAGTTCGTTGCAATTAAATCAAGTATCTGAGCCAGTAAAGTCGGCTTTTGGTTATCATTTGATTAAAGTGACTGAATTGATTCCGGGAGAAATTAAATCTCTTGAAAGTATTAAGGCTGAATTGTCTCTTGCATATCAAAGAGCTCAGGCGGAAAGTAATTTTTATGAGTTGGGTGAAGTGTTAACTGAGCTTAGCTATGAGAATCCTGATAGTTTACAAGCAGTTTCAGATGCGTTAGGTATTAAAATAGTTAAAACTGAATTGTTTTCAAGAAACTCTCAAGTTCCTGATACCTATAGACAAGGAGTTACATCTCAGAAGGCCGTCATTGATGCAGCATTTTCTGAAGATGTTCTAAAAGGTGAAAATAGTACTGTAATTGAATTGGGTGATGATAGGTTGTTGGTTTTGAGAATGGTTGAGCATCAGCCGGCAGAAGCAAAACCTTTAAAATCTATAAAGCCTCTTATTGTTGCTAAGTTATTAAATAATAAAGCAAGAAAACTGACTGCTGATAAGGCCGAGTCGATTAAAGCTGCACTGGATGGCGGTGAGACTTTAGCTGATCTTGCAAAGAAATATAACCTAAAAATACAAAAATTATCTGGATTGACTCGGTCTAATAGTGACTTGCCATGGCAGATTACCCAAGCTATTTTTAAAGCAGCAAAGCCTATCGGAGGCAATCCTGAGATTGTTTTGGTTAAGGATGTGGCAGGATCTCAAACTATTATTAGTCTGCTTTCTGTCTCAGAAGGTGTGATGACAGCTAGTGATAAAGCTAAGAAAGAGTTGGCAGCAACTAATTTAGCCAATGCATTTGGACAAGCTGATTTTAATGCAACGTTAAATAGTCTTCAGAATAAGGCTAGCATTGTCTTGAGAGTTCCTGAGTAATATTGCTGGAGTGGATTTAATATAGAGTGGTTTATAAGCTGCTGTATGTTTTAAATATTGTTATAGGATGTGAATTTATTTTCAGGGGACCGCTAGTCTAAAGCTATGTGCTTTAGTGTAACTCGATGTTCCAGTTTTTTTGACTTGAATTCAGAAATCACTGAAAACTAGAGTGGGATGGCTAACATCTGGCTCCCACGCGCTGCGTGGGAG
>CAZMQH010000149.1:3785-5683 GCA_964568245.1 uncultured Methylomarinum sp. | reverse complement strand
TAAAATAGCGGTAAGAAAAGAGTTGTTTTCACCAAATCCAGCTACTATTTAGGCAGTTTTCTGTCGAAAGGGTTTTTAAATAGGTGATTATTTTTTTGAGCTTTAACTAAATAATTCGAAATATTTTCCATAAAGAGAAAATCATAGAGATTTTTGTTTTAATTCGCGCTCTATATTTTGCATATAACGTAAGAGAGTTGTTTCAATTCTAGGGGTGGAGTTTGTGATATAGCATCCTATACGTTCTTTTTTTCCGGGTTTGGTGGAGCTTTGAGGTGTTATATGGCGAATTTCAAGGTCGACAGATAATGGTGCTTCATCTTGCAGAACAAGCCGGCATTTATTAAACTCTAGGGAAGGCTCAAGTAATTTTGCAAGGGCGGGTGAGTCATTTATGATGGAAATTCCTGATGCACTCAGATCATGAAGTTCAATATTAATTGTTTTTTCTTGATCTATATCGGGGTCTTTAAAAGAAAGAGCACAATAACTTTTTTTGGACAAAGGCGGTTTTATGCGATAAAACTGACGTCTTTGTACCCAGTTGATGGACGTAGGAATGGGGATTATAAAAGCTGGTTCGCTTGCAGAACCTGTTTTTACAACATTTCTACCTTCAAAATGTACTTCTATGCCTTTGTATTCTGCTGAACATTTTATGATGGCACTATTTAATAACTTTCTGTTGAGATACTCTTTTGGCCCGCAATCAATAGTGATAGTTTGCTTCTTTTCATCAATATCCATAATGGCAGTTAAAAAAGTATCTTTATCACTTGTACCAAAGGCTGCTGATATTAAACACCTTTCGGTTGATAGCATTTTTAAATAGTTAAGCACCTGTTTTGGGCTTCTAACTAGATATTTGGAAAGATCAGACATAGAAAGTGTAATGTTAATTATTAGATTTAATATAACTATTGTAGAATAAAAAGCTTCTTTTGCACAGAAGCTAGGAGATGTTAATGGGGTGGTTATTTTTATTTTCTGCAGGGTTGTCAGAAATAATTTTTGCACTGAGTTTAAAATACAATATGGGCTTTACTAAGTTATACCCAAGCTTAGTGACAATGGTTTCTGGAGGTGCGAGCTTTTACTTGTTAATGTTGGCGATAAAAACTTTACCATTAGGTACTGCGTATGCTATATGGACAGGTATGGGGGCTGTGGGTGTGGCTATTTTAAGCATCTTTTTATTTAGAGAGTCTGTTGATTGGTTTAGGCTAGCATCCATTAGTTTTATTGTTATTGGGATTGTAGGTCTTAAATTAACGCATATTGAGTAGACTGAATGTTACATTTAATTTCCCAGGCTTTTGATAAGGCTCTGCTACAACGAATAGAAGGTCTGGATGATGTTATTTTTCTTGAAAATGCAATATTTCAATTGAATAAGAATGCTGCATTAAATGTTGAATTGGATCAAATGCTTAATAATAGAGTTCATTTATATGTTCTAGAAGTAGAGCTTGAAACAAGAGGTATTAAAGTAGATGAATTGGTTTTAGGGATTGAAGTCATTGATTATTCGCGTTTTGTTGAATTGACTGAAAGTAATAAGGTTATTAACAGGTGGAATTAATCGTCAATGGACAGCAACTTAAAATCACGGATGACGGTTTTTTAGTTGATTTAAATGATTGGAATGAACAAGTAGCGATTAATATTGCTGATTTGAATGGTCTAGATCTCACTTCTATGCATTGGGAAATTGTTTTTTTTATACGAAAGTATTATCAGCAATATAGACACCTGCCTAATGCGCGAGTGTTTACTAAAGCCATCAGAAAAGAATTTGGTGAAGACAAAGGAAATAGTCGTTATTTGTATAAATTGTTTCCAGAAGGGCCGCTAAAATATGCTTGTAAAATTGCAGGAATTCCTAAACCTCCAACTTG
>CAZMQH010000149.1:0-3685 GCA_964568245.1 uncultured Methylomarinum sp. | reverse complement strand
TAATCGTCTCATAAGTTCAGGCAGTGTTATCTTTCTGGGCGGTAGAGACAAGGCATGCCTTGTCTCTACTTTAGGTGAACTCAGATAAAAAATAAACATGATTAGCATTCAGAATTTATGAAACAATTAATCTAACCATGAAGGACAGAAAGGTTCTGAAGGGAGTAGCTGTCTTCATAAGTCCTGTGCATAACTAATTTTACACGGGGACTTGTTCTTCATAGTGACAAAGTATAAGGGTGCATATTGATTAACTCTCTTGCTTAAAACGATGAATCTGCCGCCTTTGCTTTTTATTGGGGCGATGATCACGCTCTGCATGAGGGGTTAATGCGCGTTGTTCTTTTTGCAGGATGATTTGTTGTTGTCTTTTGTCAAAGCTAGCCTTGTCTTCCCGATAAAGTAGCACCGCCTCTTTAGCAGGGCGGCGGTGACTATTTATGCCTACAATCGTAAGGTTCCAAAGGAATTGATCTTTAGATACAGCGATTTCCATACCTATTTTAACCTCTTTAGCAGGCTTGCAACGCTGACCATTCAGGTGGATTTTTCCACCTGATACCGCTTCTGTAGCCAGTTTTCGAGTTTTAAAAAAACGCGCAGTCCAAAGCCATTTGTCAATTCGAATAGAGTCTAGTTCGGGCATTGTTTTATCTAGCAAATGAGTTGGATGACGAATTTTAGCACAAGCTATTGATTTTTAATTCTGTTGCCAACGAATCTTTCTAGGTTTGAGGAATATCAACTTGTAATCCGTTTTCTTTCCATAATGTAAAGCCGCCTTCCATACTACAAGCATGAGAGTAACCTAATTTATTTAAGGCTTCAGTGGCTAATGCGGAGCGTCCTCCTGTTAAACAATAGACAAAAATTTTAGCATCTTGTGTGTCTTGAAAAGCGGGGTGAGCAGCAATCTTAAATTCTAAAACACCACGTGGGATATTAATTGCCCCAGGTAAACACCCAGCCGCATATTCAGCAGGTTCTCTCACATCTAAAACTAAGTGTTTAGAAAGACCTGACTTTACTGTTTCAATCGCACAGATAGAAATAGTTTTTTTTGCGGCAGCAACAAGATCTAGTGCAGTTATAGGCATAATAATACTCCAATTAAAAACAGTATATTAGCAATAAATAATATATAAGTGTTAGTTTTATTTTGTATGATTGAATGAAGTGTTCAAATGATTGTTAAAATCACATGTCTGAAAGTGGAATTTAGCGTTAGAATGGTTTTTTAAACCATTTTTTAATTGGTTTTCCCGTAATTATAGGTAGAGGTGTGGAGAAATGAATCTAGAGAAAGTCATATTTGGTTTTTTTGTCGTTTTAGCTTTAACATTAAATTTTGGTTTTTTTCTAGGGGAGATAGATAATCCAGCGCATCATAATGTACTTGAGCTTTTTGCGGTTATTGTGGTTAATTTGATTGCTACAGTGTTAAAATTTGGGGATAGGTCACAAATTGGTGCAGTGTTATTAGCGACTAGTTTAGTGGCTGATTTACAACTTATTGCAGCAGCTGTTTATTGGACTTTTGCAGTACATATTACAGGGACAGGACTTACCCCAGAAATTATGACTAGTATTGTTTCTTTAGCGGGAGGGGCTTTATTAGCGAATGTTATTTCAGCCATTATTTTGGTTTCTGAAACTTTATTTAATCGTTTATAAAAGTATAAATGGTTTTGTTGCTATCGATTTTAGTGAGCGATTAATATGGCTGCATCAGTTGATTTAAGTCGTGTGATTTTTATTGTCATGCGCGAAATGCGAGGCCCTTTAATTGCCTTGCTGACGGTCTATTCTATTTCCATTTTTGGCATGGTTTTTATACCAGGGATAGAAATTGATGGGGAGGTGGTCTTCATGAGTATTTTTCATTCATTTTACTTTATGACTTATACCGCAACCACTACTGGTTTTGGTGAGATACCCGTTGAATTTAGTAATGCCCAACGTTTTTGGGCCATTATTTGTCTTTATGTCAGTGTCATTACTTGGTTTTATGCCATTGGTTCTATTATTCGTTTATTTCAAAACCCATTTCTATTAAGAGCACTTTCAGAGTGGCAGTTTTCTCGTGGTGTGCAACGTATAGATACGCCTTTTGTTATCGTTTGTGGCTTTGGGGATACGGGAAGCGTTTTGATGCGGGGCTTAAGTGATTATGGTTTTCCTGCTGTTATTATTGATAGTAATGAGGAACGAATTAAAGCCCTACAACTTCGTAATTATATTGTGGCTACCCCTTCTTTTTGTGGTGATGCCAGTGTGCCGAAACATTTACTTGAGGCTGGCTTGCAAAGAGAAAACTGCAAAGCGGTTATTGCTATTACCAATAGTGAAGAAGCAAATTTAAAAATATCAGCTTTAGCTCGATTGTTAAATCCAGACGTTGGGATTATCACTATGTCTAAGGTTGAAGTTTTTGAAGAAACCTTAGCTACATTAGGGGGAGAGGTTCATATTGTTGACCCCTTCAAAATTTTTGCTAAGGTGTTAGCTGCCGCTATGCATAATCCAGGTTTTTATGCCTTTAATAAGTGGTTAGTAAGAGAAAAAGGGGCCACTTTAGAACGCTATATTACACCGCCAATAGGGACTTGGGTTGTTTGTGGTTATGGCAGGATGGGGCATGAAGTCAATCGAGTTTTAAGTAAATATGGTATTAAAACAGCGGTCATTGATCCACATGACTCAAAAGAGGAAGAGCATATTGATCGATACATTGTCGGCAGAACTACCTCTAAAACACTAGAGCAAGCGGGAATTAACGATGCGGTAGGAATTCTTTCTGGGACTAATGATGATGGTCATAATTTAGGAATTTTATTAAATGCACGTTATTTTAATAAAGACTTATTTACCATTGTTAGACAAAACAGCCATGATAATGAAGTGGCTTTCCGAGCAACCGAAGTTGATATGATTATGCAGCCAACATTAGTGGCTGCTAGAAAAATATTATTTCTACTGATTGCTCCATTGCTGAAATCTTTTTTTTATTATCTGCTTGAAGATAAAGAAGGGCGACCAGAGGAAATGGAAGCTGTTATCCATCGATTAAGGAAGAAAGTAGGAAATAGCATGCCTCATTTAGAGACTGTTAATTTTACTCGGGAAAAAAGTAAAGCTGTTATTGAGCTTTTGGATGAAGGCAAAAAAGTGCTCTTGGGAGACTTAGTCAGAGATCCCCGAGCACGAGAAAAACCACTGGATTTGGTTGTTTTTGTGATTAAGTCAGATGATCAAGAGTTTGTGGTGCCACCTGATAGCTATGAAATACAAGAAAATGATCAGATACTCTTCTGTGGTACAGGCCTAGCTTGCCGATTATTTAATGCAACAATTAACAGTGAATATAAGTTGTTTTATATCCAGCATGGTGTGTATAAGCCTAGGAGTCACATTGCTAACTGGGTGATTAATTATAGGAAAAAACAAAGAAAAACTTAGTGACGGTGATAATACATGTAGCCTTGATGCAGTAAAGCGAAATCCAAGATTAGCAAAAAATAAACGTAATGACTCAGCATAAATTAACATTTTAAAAATTAGTGAGTATTTTAATTATTCTGACAGATTAATGATAGATTGTAGGAGCATCCGCCCTCGGCGCGAATAAAATAATGCTCTTTTCTCTCATAAATCGCACCGAGGACGGACGCTCCTATAATATTTC
>CAZMQH010000148.1:2368-5714 GCA_964568245.1 uncultured Methylomarinum sp. | reverse complement strand
CCCCAACACTGTCAATAAAAGGCTTCCACCGTCAGCTCCAGAACAAATAATTGCCGCTGAAACGGTAGATACCCTATATTTTCCAAGCCATTTTACCCTGCGATCTGATTTAACCCCCCCAGCTAGCCCCGCTAAGCCAAGTAATAAAGCATTTAATACATCAACTGATACAAAAAAAACTCAGAATGCTATGTTGTACCCTAACTTATACGCACAAACAAAAGAGTTTTTAACTGACAATAAAAACAATGAATTAGTACACGGGTCTTTAGTTATCTTTAGTCAAACAAGGCAGTTTTTAAAAGAAACTGATCTTATGATTCATAACTTAACGCAAAACATATTGTTGTCATTAAATTTAGATACACCTAACCAAAAAGGTATCTTGGTGCTATCTCAAGAAGATGCCACTGCTAAGAATTATTCAGCTAAAACCAGCTTTAAACAACAAATAGAGATCACTAAATTACAAAGTCTTAGGCAAAATAATAAAGATGACTTTACCTACAGTGACAATAACCTGTTAGCCTTATTATTTAATATGCAAAACCTGTATTATTTTATCGGGCTTCTGTTTTTATTTTTTACAGTTAAACAATCACTTAAATTTATGCTTATAAAAGACCAGTATAATAGCCAAAATCGGCGTTAATCCATAACAAAACCGTTGGCGACAATATTTTGGGGTGAAGGCTTTAGCCTTCATGTGGTAAAGTAGAAAAAGCGGGCTAAAGACCTGCGCCCCATTGCAATGAAATCACTTAACAGTAATAACGCAACGCCTGAGGTATTTAGTCTATTTTTTTCTCTTTGCTTTCCTTAATTGTCATCTGTAAAGCCAATCTTTGCTTTTCTAACTCTAACAACTCAATTTCTCTTTTTAGATAAACATCTGCTTTTTTTCTAGCCGTATAGCTTTCTTCTTGCATGGCTAAGCGCTGTAATTCATAGCGTTTTTTATAACCAACATCTGCATCAAATTCAAGTTGCTTTTGCTTATGTTTTAAATCCAGTTCTTCTTTATGTATTTTATCTTTTGCCATACGCCAACTTGCCTGCTCTACCTCATACTCAGCAATATTAGCTTCTAATTCTTTTTCTTTTAAAATTGACTGATGCTCTATTAGCTCTACTTTCTCTTGCTGTTCTTGCTCTCTCAACAAGGCTTGTTGCCTTTCGTTTTCTTTTAATTCAACAATTAAAGCCATTTCCTTTAACTGACTACTCTGCTCAATTTTATCAGCATGCATTTTTTTCTTTATTTCAAATTGCTGTTGCTGCTGCTTGGTTTTTTCTTCCAATAACAGCTTAGTATTTTCTGCCAGCAATGTTTGTTTTTGGCGATCAATTTCAGCGATCTCATTTATTTGCTGTAACTGTGCACGTTTGTGTTTTATTTTTTGCTTTTCCCTTTCTTGCTGTTGCCTAAAAACCTCTTCTCTTTCTTGTTCATTAAATTGAAAACTTTTCTTTAAAACAGAAAGATAGACATTTTCTTTAGCGAATTCCACATCAGGAAATTGTTTAAAACTGGGTTTTAACTGACAAACTACTTCAGACTGAATATCTTTTACAATTAGCATTTCATTGATTGAAACCGCTATTTTTTTCTCAGCAGGTTGCAAACCAGTTTGCACCCAAGCTCCATCAGATAGGTTCAGTAATTCTTTATGCACAAAATCAAATACTAAATCATGATAGGAATTTTTAATATGTTCATTAATCTCTGATAGTATTTCCGCATGGTTCATTGCGTAATTAACAGTGGCTTGAAACCGTACATCTAAAACTATATCAATAGTACAAAAACCATCATATAGTTCAACCTGCTCAATACTTTGCCATTCCTCAACTGATAAAGGATAAACTGTATGATAAAAACGTTTAACGAAATTATCGGGACGTAAAAATAATTTTTTGTAAGGGCCAAATTTACTATGTACAATTTGACGATCAACTTCAAAACCAGCTTCCCAGATATCCTCATTATTATCTTGCTCTGAAGATACAGCCATAAGCCAACTATCTATTTTAGTATTTGGATTATCCATCAAGCTGACCCTGCTCATTATTTAATGCAGCGGTTTGTAACTGATTAATTTTGTCTGACATTTTTTCAGCAATCAGTGGATATAGGTTGGGAGCAAACTCAACGGTTCTATGGTCAATTTTTCGTAAAAACCCCCGATTTAACAATAAACCTACGGCAAACATGCGCGACCAGTCTGAATACCGCCGAGCTTTTTCAAGTTCCGTCTTTTCAATCACCATTTGCAATTCATCATTATCATTAATGCTGAAATCAGTAAATTGCCTTAAACATTCAAAAACCAGCTCCTCTTCTTCGGCTGTTAAAGGACCTGGCGCAGTAAACTCTAAACGATAGGATAAAAGTACAGTGAAAAAATCAACCATAGCGGCACAAATAAACGCAAACACAGAAAACCCCTTCCACATAGAAACAGAAGGGTTAACATCCTCTGTGTATTGTTTATATGTCATTAATAAAGGCGCTTCTGGCAAGCCAAGTCCTATTGCACTTGATAATTTTCCCACTTGTAACTGTACCTCTTGATAATTTGCTAACACTTGCGAATACGAAGTTTCTAAATTCTTAGCAATATCTAAGTCACTTAAACTACCTTGTAGTTTTTGAACCTGCTTATCTAGCGTTATAAATTCTAAATCAAGCAGTTCTTGTTTAGCTTTTTTAGTCTGATAAATCTGATTATAGTGCTTCCAAAAAGGACCTTGTCCCACCTGATTTCTATAGCCTGCAGCAATCAGTGGATGCGTGCCGAAATAAGCCAGAGAAACTTCTTCCGAAGCTTTTTTAAGTTCTTCATGCTTTTGCGTCAATACATTAGCTTTAATCTTTAATACTTCACTAACATAGCCTTTAATATCCTGCCTGATTAAGTTAAGGCGATTGATATGAATCGTGTCCTTTTGGGAGATTTCATAAAACTTGAAATATGAAAAGGATATAGAAGCCATTAAAGCGATTAATAATGACAGTACAACCGAGAAATACCGTAAACGGTTTGCTTTCCAGTGAATACTAGCCATTTCTAAAGAACAAATAACCACGATAGACTGAATTGCAATAGTAATAACCAAGGCAATCCACGGTGTTATAAAATGAGACAGACCATAATAAGTAGTAAAGCCAGAAGCAATACTCAGCATTAAAACAATCGGAATCGTCCATATTCTAAGCATTCCGACAAATAGAGTCTGAATAGTATTAATTAAATAACCTACACCAGCAGACTTTGTACCAGTTTTTTTATTGTTGTTTTTTGACATAATTAAAATTTAACTGCGAGGACTGAGAATTTAATAA
>CAZMQH010000148.1:0-2268 GCA_964568245.1 uncultured Methylomarinum sp. | reverse complement strand
GTCCTAAGGATAGTTAATCGACCCTCTCATCATTTTTATACATTGTAATACTCACTTGTATTCCATCCTGATCCCAGATGGTTACTATCCCTTCTCTTTTTCCATTAACAAAATTGCCTTCAACTTTCTTCTGGCCATTAGCATGCCAATCAACCCACAATCCATGCTTAATACCATTTTTATAGTATTTTTCTATAATTTGCTGGCCACAATCATTCCACCATGTCCATAAGGCTTCCTGCTTTCCTAGGCTATAAATACCTTCACTTTCCTTACGCCCTGTTAGATGCCAAGCAGAAAATAAGCCCTCCGCCAAACCATCTTTATAGTGTATTTCTTTTTCTATTTGGCCATTCGCATAACGTGAAATATATTTACCTGAAAAAGGACGGTCATGGCTAGGTTCATAATGATAGCCTTCTCGCTCCACTAAGCGATTAACCACTCGACTCACAACTTCCTTACCACACTCTGGACAAAAATTAACCTCACCCACTTCTGGTAATTTTGTACCACAATTATGACAAAACATTGTTTTACCTCTAATCTAAATCAAAAATCATTTCACCTTGGACATAATTCCCTTGCCATTTTTTTTTACCTGTTGATTCCCAAGCTATCCAAAATCCGATTTGCACACCCTTTTCCCACTTTCCCTTTGAATACATTTGGCCATTTTCATGCCACATGGCCTCACATCCATTTTTCTTACCTTGCCTATAAACCACCTCTCCTTCTTTTTGACCATTGGAATACCAAGAAATCCATAAACCACTTAATATGCCTTTAGACCAGCTGATCTCACTTTTCTTTTGGCCATTCTCGTACCACTCAATTTCCAAACCATCAAACACATTATCTATATGGCGTATTTCCTGAGCCTTTCTGCCATCTTCGTACCAATAGCTCCAGATTCCATGGCCTAGCCCGTTACTAAAAGTCTCTTCATGTTTTTTTTGGCCATTACAATAATAAGCCACACCAGAACCAGTATACGGTTTCCCCTCATGGCACATCACACTATTTATTTTTTGTAATCGATTATAATCAACTAGTTTTATATAAACTTTTCCCCCACATTCTGTACAAAAGTTGGCCTCTGCAAGCAATTGGTTTCCACATTTGCAACAAAACATAATAATTCCCTCTACACATTCAAGGTAGTACCAGTATAATTCAACACTTTACCGATAGATACCCAAAGAGGATAAGATCTTGCCAAAAGCCAGTGATTTAAAACAAGGTTCTGCAATAGAAATTAACGGAGAACCCTATGCAGTCAAAAAAATTGAAGTAAGAAACCCTACATCTCGCGGTGCGTCTACTTTATATAAAATTCGTTTTGCCCATATGAAAACCAAGCAAAAACGAGATGAAAGTTATAAAGGTGATGATTTTCTAAAAGAAGCTGACTGCGCTAGATTAATGGTTCAATATTCTTATCAGGATGGTGAAAGCTATACTTTTATGAACATTGAAAGTTATGAGCAATATACTCTATACGCTGAAGACATGGATGGACAAGTTCAATACCTTACTGAAGGATTAGAAGGTATTGTTATTTTATTATTAGATGATGCTCCTTTAGGAATTGAGCTACCTACCACTGTTAGCTTAGAAATTGTTGAAACACCACCAGCAATGAAAGGAGCAAGTGCAACTAATAGAACCAAACCAGCTCAATTAACCACGGGATTAGAAGTTCAAGTTCCTGAATATATTGAAACTGGCGAAATAATCAAGGTGAATACGGATACTGGAAAGTATATGTCTAGAGCCTAATTCTAATTTAATTGATAGCCACTATGTCACAAAATATTTTAAATATTCACCACTCTAGCGTTATTGTTGCCCATACTCAGGAGTCTCTTAAATTTTACTGTGGTATTCTGGGACTAGAACAAGTTGAACGCCCCAACCTTCCTTATAATGGTGCCTGGTTAGACTTAGGGGCACAGCAAGTCCATCTACTAGAGCTACCCAACCCAGATGCCACCACGGGTAGACCTGAACATGGGGGGAAAGATCGACACATTGCCTTTCATGTCTTAAATTTGGATCTGGTTAAACAGTCTCTAGATGAAAGCGGCGTATCTTATACGATGAGCGTATCAGGGCGCAAAGCACTATTTTGCAGAGATATTGATGGCAATGCTTTAGAGTTTATTGAAAAACCAGTTTAAAATTAACAAATGTAGCCTTGATGCAGCAGGGCGGAATCAAGGCGTTTAGGAATGAGCACGGAATAACTTGAGCAACTGGCGTAGG
>CAZMQH010000147.1:0-5793 GCA_964568245.1 uncultured Methylomarinum sp. | reverse complement strand
TAAAGTCGAATTTGGACTGGATATTCACGCCTAGCTACAAATTCGACCCACTACCAATTATTTCAATGGCAGGCATATAATTTAAAGTGTAAAAAATATAAGAGTGAAATGGCATAAGAGGTATTATATGCAATGTTTATCAGTAATAAATAGGTTAAAAGAAATGATTCGAGCGGGAATAGTGGGGGGAACGGGATACACAGGGGTGGAATTATTACGTATCCTAGTTTTGCATCCAGAAGTGGATGTAAGTGTAGTGACTTCTCGGTCAGATGCAGGGCAAAGAGTTGATGATGCGTACCCAAGCCTAAGAGGTTTATGTCATGTGTTATTTACTAAACCTGATATTAAAGTTTTAGCTGAATGTGATGTGGTGTTTTTTGCAACGCCTAATGGAACGGCCATGTTAATGGCTGAAGAGTTATTGGTGAAAAATGTAAAAGTGATTGATTTGTCAGCTGATTTTCGAATTAAAGATGATAAGGAATGGTCAAAGTGGTATGGAATGGATCATGCCTGTCCAGATTTAATACAAGAAGCTGTTTATGGTTTGCCAGAAGTAAACCGTGAAGCCATTAAGCAAACAAATTTATTAGCATGTCCTGGTTGTTACCCAACAGCCGTTCAATTAGGTTTTTTACCTTTGATTGAAAATAATTTAATTGATGTTGCTCATTTAATTGCAGATGTTAAGTCTGGTGTAAGTGGTGCGGGCAGAAA
Source organism: uncultured Methylomarinum sp. (assembly GCA_964568245.1). GTDB lineage: Bacteria > Pseudomonadota > Gammaproteobacteria > Methylococcales > Methylomonadaceae > QPIN01. The sequence continues at coordinate 5,073 of CAZMQH010000147.1, read as the reverse complement.
AGCTCAGGTTTCCGCTTTAATGAGTGAAACTGGTGAAAGCTTTAAAGCTTATGCTGTAGGTGGGCACAGGCATTTACCTGAAATAACACAGGGCTTGCAGCTGGCTGCAAAACAATCAGTAGGATTGACCTTTGTGCCTCATTTGACGCCGATGATTCGTGGTATTCATGCTACTTTATATGCTCAAATCACAGCTGTTGTGACTGATGTGCAAGATTTATTTGAGGAAAGATATCAAAATGAATTTTTTGTTGATGTGCTCCCGCAAGGTCAGCACCCTGACACACGCAATGTAAGAGGAAGTAATAAATGTCAAATTGCGATACATCAACCCCAAGGCAGCAATACATTGGTTGTTTTGTCAGTGATAGATAATCTAGTCAAAGGGGCCGCGGGGCAAGCCGTACAAAATATGAATATTATGTTTGGGGTTGATGAGAAATTAGGTTTAGAAACGGTTGCCTTGTATCCGTAAATCTTGACTAAATAGCTAGGTATTGACATAATTTAACTTTAATTTATGTTTGGAATTCAAAATAATGGCTGAACCAATTATTTTCACAGATAGTGCTGCTGCAAAAGTTGCATCTTTAATTAAAGAAGAAGATAACAATAATTTAAAGCTAAGAGTTTACATCACTGGCGGTGGATGTTCTGGTTTTCAGTATGGGTTTACTTTTGATGAAGAAGTGAATGAAGATGATACCCACGTTGAAAATGGCGGAGTTACTGTATTGATTGATTCAATGAGTGTTCAATATTTGAATGGTGCAGAGATCGATTATAAAGAAGATGTATCAGGTGCTCAGTTTGTTATTAGAAACCCTAATGCGAGTACAACTTGTGGTTGTGGGTCTTCATTTTCAGTTTAAATGGCTAAAGAAAAAATACTAGAAGGTAGTCTTTTTTTGTTAGGAATTAACTTATACCATTTCGACCGGGATAAATTCCCCCAAGAATAACGGGACGTTTTGCACCTGTTACTTCTGTCAGGTTGCCAGATAAATTGTGCATCGTTTGTCTGGCCAACCAAGCAAATGCCATGGCTTCAACATGGTCAGGATTAATCCCAAATTCAGCAGTAGACGATACGGAATGATTTAGATTTTTTCTAATTAACCCTATTAAATGATTATTGTGCATTCCACCCCCACAAATCAGGGTGTGGCTAGTCAATGGGGCGTGTTTTTGAATAGCTTCAGATATGGTTTTAGCAGTTAGATAACAAAGGCTGGCTTGTATGTCGATAGCACTGCAATCAGAAATTTGGCTGATTTTTTTTCTTAGCCAAGAGGGTGAAAAATATTCCTTACCTGTGCTTTTGGGAAGGTTTAAATTGAAGTAAGGGTCTTGTTTAAAGGTCTTCAGTAGTTCAGAGTTTACCTTGCCATTTTTTGCCCAAGCCCCACCTTTATCGTAGGCTTTATCAGAATTCTGTTGAATCCAAAAGTCCATCAGCGTATTTCCTGGGCCAGTGTCAAAACCAATCGTTTTATTCGCTGATAAATGACTGATATTAGCAATGCCACCAATATTTACAATGGTGATATTGGCTTTGGCCAACTCAAATTTTTGGCTAAAAATAGCTTGATGAAATGCGGGGACTAGCGGAGCACCTTGACCTCCCGTAGCAATATCTCTTCGTCTAAAGTCGGCAATCGTAGTAATCCCCGTTTCTTCAGCAATAATGTTGGGGTCGCCAATTTGTAATGAAAATGCAGAAGGCTTTTCAGGGGAATGGTAAATTGTTTGTCCATGGCTGCCAATAGCTCTAACAGCTGAAGGGGAGGTCTTGGCTTTTTGAAGTAATTTATTGCAGGATTGAGCGAATAAGTGGCCAAGCTGAGTATCTATTGAGCCGTAATCTTTTAAAAGAATGGGGCTATTGGCATGAGAGAGAGCTTGAATTTCATCTCTCATTGCCTCCGAAAAAGGTGAATAATCAAAATCTAGTAGTTTGATCGTTTTCCCATCAAACTCGACTAGGCCCGCGTCGATACCATCAAGACTGGTACCTGACATCAGGCCAATGTACAACTCAGGCATATAAATTAGTGCGTATTTTGGGCCAGCAAATAACTTGCTTTGGCTTTATTTAGTTGAGCAAGAAGAGGTTCTGTTTGCTTTTTAAATGCAATCAGTAAAGATTTTTTTATAGGTGATGCAATAGGAAGCTTAACCGTTAATGGATTACGGTGAACGCCGTTAACTCTAAATTCATAATGAAGGTGGGGGCCTGTTGCATAGCCTGTCTTACCAACATAGCCGATGATGGAGCCTTGTTTTATATGGCTTCCTACACGCTGCCCCCTTTTGAATTTAGACATGTGGGCATATAAGGATGTGTATTTTTGGCCGTGCTGAACAGTAACAACTTTGCCATATCCTCGTTGTGATCCACGAAAAATAATTTTTCCATCACCGGTGGCGGTAATAGGTGTGCCCTTTCTGGCGGCATAGTCAACGCCTCGATGAGGGCGAGTCGTCTTAAAAATTGGGTGCTTTCTTTTTAGATTAAAGTGCGAGCTTACACGAGCAAATTCAATAGGGGTGCGTAAGAATGCTTTGCGCATGCTCTTGCCTTCAGGGCTAAAATAACTAACCTGTCCCTTGTTATCTTCAAATCTAACGGCGGTGAATACATGGTTTTGATTGATAAACTCTGCTGAGATAATTTCACCAGAATCAAATTCTTGGTCATCAACAAATAATTTTTCATAGACCACGGTGAATTGATCGCCTTTGCGTAAGCTAAGTGCAAAATCAATATCCCAGGCAAAAATATTAGCAAGTTGCATAATAGTTTTGTCAGGAATCCCCGCCGTTTTGCCATCAAGAAAAAGAGATGAATTGATAGTTACTTGAGCGCTGGCAATTTGTTTTTCTATCGGCTTACTTATAACTTCAACATTAAATGAGCCTTCATTACGGGTTGCGATTAGAGTCTCAATCTGACTTTTTTTATAGCTTAGTTGCTGCAGAACGCCTTCAGTGTCTGTAGAAAGCAGTAAGTTCTTTCCTGGACGAATGGAAGCAAATTGTTTCCCTAGTTCATTCGCATGAATAATGGCGTGTAAATCCTTTTTACTAAGATCCAGTTTAGAAAAGATAGTGGATAAGCTTTCACCTTTTTTTATTTTATGAGCTAGGGTGGTGAATTCGGGCTCAGCTATTTCGGTCGCGGGAGAAATAACCGGAGCGTTGGTAGTAAGCATGCTTGCAGTCGTGTGGATTGCAGGAATTGCAAGAGCACTTCTCTCAACACTAGAATCAGATGACTCTGGCGAAATGAGTGTGCAGCTAGCGGTAATAGCGACAGCCACGCTAATGCCTAAAAATAAAGGTTTATATATTTTATTTTTCACAGTTATATTTTTCTAAGTTATTGAGTTGTAATGCTCAATGAAAACTAATTCAACGTAAATTCTAAGCTAATTATAGCTTAAAGGTATATTTATTTCTGGAGATTGGCGTAATGTATTTATAATAGTAGGAATATAAAATTAATAAGAGATAAGTAACAATGTCGCAAGAAAACGAGTTGGAGCTGTTAAAGCGAGGGTCAGATGAGATTTTAATTGAGTCTGAATTGGTAAAAAAATTAGAAGAAAATAGGCCGCTTATTATTAAAGCCGGTTTTGATCCAACGGCCCCAGACTTGCATCTTGGACATACTGTATTAATTAATAAGCTGAAACAGTTTCAAGACCTAGGGCATCAGGTTAATTTTCTTATAGGTGATTTCACGGGCATGATCGGTGATCCAACGGGGAAAAATGTAACGCGCAAAGCATTAACACAAGAAGAGGTGGTGGAGAATGCCAAAACCTATCAAGAGCAAGTTTTTAAAATACTGGATCCTGATAAAACTAAAATAGTATTTAACTCTACTTGGATGAATAAAATGACATCAGCTGATTTAGTTCAGCTAGCAGCAAAGCATACAGTTGCAAGAATGCTGGAAAGGGATGATTTTAATAAAAGATATAAAGGTGGGCAGCCTATAGCAATTCATGAATTTTTATACCCATTAATACAAGGGTATGATTCTGTGGCAATGAAGTCAGATGTTGAATTGGGTGGCACAGACCAAAAATTTAATTTGTTGGTAGGGCGGCAATTACAGGAAGTGTATGGTCAAAAGCCACAAACCGTTTTGACTATGCCTATATTAGAAGGCTTAGGTGGTGTGCAGAAAATGTCTAAATCGTTAAATAACTATATAGGTATAGCTGATGCGCCAGATGATATGTTCGGTAAGGTTATGTCAATATCAGATGAATTGATGTGGCGTTATTTTGAGTTGTTAAGTTTTAGACCAATGTCAGAGATTGGTCAATGGCATCAAGCGTGTAATGAAGGGAAAAATCCAAGAAATTATAAAGTGGCTTTAGCGCAGGAAATAATAGAAAGGTTTCATGATGCGGCGGCGGCGGCGAAAGCCCTAGAGAATTTTGAAGCAAGGTTTAAGCGTGGATTGATTCCTGATGATATCGAAGAGGTCGCTTTAGCTAGCAAAGATGGGGGCTTGGCCATAGCTAATATATTAAAAGAAGCGGGATTAACCAAAAGTACTTCGGATGCCATGAGAATGGTTAAGCAAGGCGCAGTAAAGATTGACGGTGAAAAGATATCGGATATTAAGCTTGTTATTGCCGCGGGTACGCAGCATGTATATCAAGTAGGAAAAAGAAAATTTGCCAAAATACAAATAAACCCTTGACGGCAGGATGGGTTGCTGTACAATTCCTCATTCTTTTAGGGAGCTAGTAGCTCTGAAAGAGGCGTAGGATGCGGAGTATGTTGATTTTTAGTACGTTCGATTAAATGTTTGGTTTGTTTGTTAAACAGTTAATTCAAACTTTCTGAAAATTAAGATTTGACAAAAGGATTTGGGAGGTTATAATGATCGGCTCTTCGGGGTTGTTTGTTTGGCTTCTGGAGCGACTTTCAAGGTGAAGGTGGTTGGTTTTTTGAATGTTGGACGGGTTGTTTTTTTGAGAGTGTTACTCTTTATAATAAGTGGTCTGTTGCTTCTCTTCAAAAAACCAAATAAAAAAGGATGTTGACAAC
>CAZMQH010000146.1:0-5821 GCA_964568245.1 uncultured Methylomarinum sp. | reverse complement strand
CTTAGGAATAAGAAATTTGAAATAATTGTCTTGACTATTTTGGGGGGCTAAACTTCTTCAAAATTTATTTTGTTTTTAAAGGGCTTAAAGAATAAGGAATAGAGAGCCTGATTTTTATTCCCCTCACCCTCACTTCGTCTGGGGCGAGGGCTTAATATTTGGGTTATTGTTGCTTGCATTAAACTTGTGTAGATATCTATGCTCCAGCAACAGAAGGCTTAATAGTAAATATTAAGAGTGTTATCTCTATTCTTTTTCTTCTATTTCAGGCTCTGTTTTCTTAATGATAGCAGCAATACAATTCATTCTACTGAGAGTGTAATTGCTCTTTGCCTCTGCTAATTCCTTGTGTGTACCAAAGGTTGTTTTTAGTTCTTCAAATGCTTTTTTCTTATCTACTATCGTGCGCATAGATAACATTTTTGTATATCTTTGGTAGCTTTCTAATCTGGCTGGGTCAAATGCAAATAGACCAGGCATTTTTTTAGATGAAAGATCCACTACGCAATCCGCCATATTTTTTGGATCAATATTGTAATCTTTTAAGTCTGTATCAGACTGTAACTCAGCAAGTACTGCGGCTTCATAGTTTTGCTTGTCAGCACATGCTGTTAAAAAAAGAGCGGCTGTACAAATAATTAATAATTTTTTCATGGAGTAATAACTTAATAATGTTTTTTTAATGGGGATGAGTTTTTATGTTGTGGTTATTTCTTTCATTGCTTGAGAAATCCATGTCTCAGCTTCAGAATTAATCTCTTTGGCTTTCTTATCAATTGATTCGATAACTGGACCTATTTTAACTGTTATTGTTCCGGGGTACTTTAAAAAACTATATCTAGGCCAGAATTCTCCTGCATTATGGGCAAGAGGTATAACAGGGAAGCCCGACTTTTCGGCTAACATAGCGCCGCCAATATTAAACTTCTTATCTTCACCAGGTGCAGCACGAGTGCCCTCAGGGTAAACAATAACCACCAGGCCTTCGTTTAACCTTGCTGTGCCTTGTTCCGCAAGTGTACGTAGAGCTTCTCTTGGACTATCTCTGTCAATTGCAATAGGCTTTAATAAAGATAAAGCCCAGCCTCCAACGGGTATTTGAGTGAGTGACTTTTTTAATACTGTTGTTTGCATGGGTAAAAACAAGCGTAAAGCGAGAGTTTCCCATGCTGATTGGTGTTTGCTCAGTACAATGAATGCCTGGTCCTTAGGTAGGTTTTCCAGTCCTTCTACTTTATAGGTTAAACCGCAGCATGTTTTTGCCATAAACATAATACTTAAGGGCCATGTGTTTGCAATCTTGTAACGGAGTGAAAAAGGAAAAAAAGCACAAAGAATAATCAATAGACCGAAAAATAATACAGAGAATATTATATAAATAAAAAACAGACTGGAGCCAATATAAATTCTTAAATTATTTTTCTGAGATGATGAATTTTGCTGCGGCATAAAGATCCTTAAAAATAGGGTTGTTAATGTCGGGGTGTTTGTTTACAGTACTTTGGCCTTTACCTGTTTTAACCAGTATAGGCTTAGCTCCTGCTGCAATGGCGGCTTGTATGTCGCCAATTTTGTCACCAATAAAATAAATATCAGCTAAGGACAGCTTGTTTTTTTTAGCAAAGGTATTTAATAAACCGGGTTTAGGCTTTCGACAATCGCAATGATCATCTGGACCATGAGGACAATAAAAAACCGCAGCAATAGCGCCACCTTTTTCGGCGGTTAATTGATGCATTTTTTTATGAATTTTCTCCAGTGTTGCCTCATCATAAAAGCCACGGCTTATACCTGATTGGTTAGTAATAACCACAACTTTAAAGCCATGTTTATTTAATAAGGCAATGGCTTCAAGACTGCCCGCAATAGGATGCCATTCATCAGCTGACTTAATATAGTCAGCTGAATCATGGTTGATTACCCCATCACGGTCTAATAAAACATAAGCTTGTGACATTACTGTAATTTAGAAATATCAGCAATTTTAAGGAACTGCTTAGATAACATAGATAATAAGGCTAATCTGCTAGCACGAAGCTCTAAATCATCTGTATTTACCATCACATTATCAAAAAAAGCATCGACATCATCTTTTAACAGGGCCAAACGGGTTAAGGTTGCCTGATAATCTTTTTTATCTAATAACGGCTGAATCGCTTTTTCTGATTCAATGGCCGCTGCATGCAAAGTTTTTTCTTGCTGTTCAATTAAACCGCTGATGGAATCAGCCGCTTTAGTTTCAGACTTTTTCAGAATGTTAATGATGCGTTTATTGGCAGCCGCTAAACTTTCAGCTTCTGGTAACGATCTAAATGCTTTAACTGCATGCAGACGTTGAATAAAATCTAAAGGTTGAGTCGGTTTGACTGAGATAACCGCATCAAATGCATCAGCGGTATTACCATGATCCAAGCAATAGCCTTTTAAGCGCTCAAACACAAAATCAGTGACTAATTGCTGTGTTTTAGCTAGCTCAAAATCATGGCTAAATTGAGATAAAGCAACCTTGATTAGCTCAACAATATCTAAATCTAAGTTGTTTTCAATAATGATTCTAAGAGAACCTAAAGTTGCACGTCTTAAAGCGTAAGGGTCTTTATCACCCGTAGGGATAAGGTTGGCACTAAAAATTCCTGTTAACGTATCAATTTTTTCAGCTAATGACAAAATTTGCCCTGTCACACTAGCAGGTGTTGGGCTACCAGATTGTTTGGGGAAATACTGTTCTTCAATGGCAATAGCGACTTCAGCTGGCTCATTATCAGCCAGAGCATAATAACGCCCAACGATACCTTGTAAACTAGCAAACTCACCCACCATATCGGTCATTAAATCTGTTTTAGCTAAGTAAGCTGCACGTTTAGCTAAAGCAATATCAGCATTTAATTGTTGAGCAATATATTCAGCCAGTTTTTCAACTCGCTTGGCTTTATCTGCCAGTGTGCCTAATGTTTTTTGAAAAACAATGCTTTCTAAGCTAGCAACACGATCTTCTAATTTTTGTTTTCTATCTTGTTTCCAAAAGAATTCCGCATCAGCAAGGCGAGGCATAATAACACGTTCATTACCTTCTTGAATCGATTGAGGTCGTGTACTTTCAACATTACTAAAAGTAATAAAGTGAGGCAGTAAATCACCTGCTTTATTTTTAATAGGGAAGTATTTTTGATTGATTTGCATGGTAGTAATCAAAACTTCATTAGGCAAATCAAGAAAACGGGAATCAAAATTACCTAGTACAGAAATTGGCCATTCATTTAAGGCGGTAATTTCTTCTAATAAATCAGCTTCAATATGAGCAATACCGTTAACTGAGTCAGCCGCAGTCTTGGCTTTTTCTTCGATAATAGCTTGGCGTTGGGCAAAATCAGCAATTACTTTTCTTTGTTTTAATGTCGCTAAATAGCTATCCGCATTTTTGATAGTTACTGCTTCTGGCGCATGAAAACGATGGCCTTGTGATTGATTGCCTGTTTTTAAACCTAAAATCTCTGCATCAATAACCTTTTCGCCAAATAATAATACGGCCCAATGCACTGGACGGACAAATTCAGTACTATAACTTCCCCAACGCATTCTTTTGGCAATCGGCAATAAATGAATGCTTTTGCTGATAATTTCAGGGGTAAGCTGCTCAGTTGCTAGACCTTTAATTTCCTGATTAAAAGCCAGCCATTCACCTTTGTCCGTTTTTAATCGGCCTAGTTTATCAACCGTTGTGCCGCAACCTCGGGCAAAGCCTTCTGCAGCTCTGCTTGGTGTGCCGTCTTCTGCAAAAGCAGCTTGTACAGTAGGTCCACGTTTTTCAACTGATTTATCGGGTTGAGCGCTATTTAAAGCCTTAATAATAACCGCTAAACGCCTAGGGCTGGCATAAGCATGAGCTGAAGCATAATCAAGGTTTGCTTCTTTTAGTCCCGCTTCAATACCGCTTAATAAGGCGTTGCTTAATTTTAACAGTGATTTAGGGGGTAACTCTTCACAACCCAATTCAAATAGTAAATCGTTAGTATTAGACATGGTTATTCTCCCTGCTCAGTCTGTAACAATGGGAAACCTAAGGATTCCCTGCGATTATAATAAGCTGTGGCAACAGATTTAGATAAGTTACGCACGCGTAAAATATAACGTTGTCTTTCCGTCACAGAAATCGCATGGCGCGCATCTAATAAGTTAAAAGTATGTGAAGCTTTTAATACCATTTCGTAAGCAGGTAGAGGCAGGTCTTTTTCAATTAACATTTTGCACTCTTGCTCATAAGTATCAAAGCAAGTGAATAGAAAATCAACATTGGCATGATCAAAATTATATTCAGACATTTCCACTTCATTTTGATGGAAAACATCACCGTAAGTCACTACGCCTTGTGGGCCTTTGGTCCAAACTAAATCATAAACACTTTCAACCCCTTGAATATACATGGCGATACGTTCAAGTCCATAAGTTAACTCACCACTCACCGGTTTACATTCGATACCACCCACTTGTTGGAAATAAGTAAACTGAGAGACTTCCATACCGTTAAGCCAAATTTCCCAGCCTAAGCCCCAAGCGCCTAACGTAGGTGATTCCCAGTTATCTTCAACAAAGCGCACATCGTGCTCAAGTAAATCTAAACCTAAGTGTTTTAGCGAGTTTAAATAAAGCTCCTGAATATTATCGGGCGAAGGTTTTAAAATAACCTGAAATTGATAATAATGCTGCAGACGCATGGGGTTTTCACCAAAACGGCCATCAGTCGGTCTTCTTGAGGGTTGCACATAAGCCGCATTCCATGGCTCTGGGCCGATTGCACGTAAAAAAGTCGCTGGGTGAAATGTACCCGCACCGACTTCTTGATCCAATGGTTGTAATAAAATACAGCCTTGCTCAGACCAGTATTGCTGTAAGGCAAGGATCAGTCCTTGAAATGTAGATAAATCGTTGTTTGTGCTAGACACGGCGATTACTTTAGTGAATAAAAAAGCCGTTAATTATAGCTTAAATACTAGGTGTATAAAATCACTGTTTTCAAATGACTAGAGTAAAAGTACAATGGGTTTTTGATTGCAAATGATTTTACGGTAAACAATGATTAATCAACTTTTTCGACATAGAGTAAAAACCCTGGTTATTACCTTTTTAACTTTAATCTGTTTAAGCAGCCACGTGAGTTACGCCAATGAATCAAGCTACAAACCTTTTGTTAAAGGTTCATTTTCACAGATCCAGCAGGAAAATAAACACAGGCCTTATATTATTGCCTTTTGGTCAGTGACTTGCGCTTATTGTATGAAAGAATTAGTGCTATTTGGTGAGTTGATGGAAAAATACCCGCACGTTAAGTTAATTACTATTACTACCGATGCTTTTCTTGAAGATGAGATCATTGATCAATTGTTAGCAACAAAAAACCTAACAGGCACTGAAACTTGGGTTTTTGCCGATAATTATGTAGAAAGATTGTATTTTGATATCAACCCTCGCTGGCGCGGAGAGCTGCCATTAACTTACTTTTTTGACCGAAAGGGGGAAATGCTTAGACATATGGGGGTGGTTAAGGAAGATGAGTTGCTTGAATGGTTGGGTGGGCAAGCGAAGTGAGTAGGTTAGTGGATTGCTAACCTTTGTGCAGTTGGAGCGAGACGGGGTTTGTAACCCCGTCTCGCTCATAGGCCTTTTTTTATTGCGCCAAGAATTAGGATCGTTGGCTTTTCAATCTAGCTGACCCCGTATTTACTCTATATAGCATATTTCTCCCGCAGATACTCCACCTCGATTAAAATCTCATCGACACTTTCTTTTAGCTCATCCCCCATCTTCTTTATCTCATGAGGAAACT
>CAZMQH010000145.1:0-5825 GCA_964568245.1 uncultured Methylomarinum sp. | reverse complement strand
TAGAAAACCATTTTCATCCAGTACTACAATGGTTAACGGAGCCAAGTTTAACTGACGTGCTTTGCTAAGTGCACCGTGAATAATTTGGTTTGCTTTTTTTAATGTCAAAACGGTCATTTATAATCTCTATTAAGATGACTACAGGGTGTAAATGAACAATTATAGCGCTTATTTATTTTAATAATTCAAACAAATATTCACCCTTATATTTACAGTTAAAAATCACCTATTTTTCTTTTCTAAAATAGGCTGTAAATATGACCAAATTTTATCTGCAATAATTGGCTGTGCTTTTGCATTAGGATGTAATCCATCTTTTTGCATCATCTCTTTAACTAAGGCCACTTCTTCTAAAATAAAAGGCACATAGGGAATATTTAATTCTTTAGCTAATTGAGGATAAACTTTATAAAACATATCGACATAGCGTTTACCGTAATTAGGTGGAATACGCATACTTAACAGCAATACTTTTGCCCCTGCCTGTTGTGATCGTTTAACTATTTCTGCTAGATTGCTTTTCATTAGTTTTGGTGACAAACCGCGCAAACCATCATTCGCGCCTAATTCTAATAAAACTATTTCGGGATTGTGTCGTAATAATGCATTATTTATCCGTGCCAATCCGCCGGCTGTGGTATCTCCACTAATGCTTTCATTAAATACCGTATAATTTTTTTCATTCTGATTGAACTTTTGTTGTAATAAAGTAACCCAACCTTTTCCAGCTTCCAATCCATAACCAGCACTTATACTATCTCCTAACACCACAATTGATTTAGCCATCAGAGTGGTTGAGAATAGAGTAATTATTAGCGCAAAACACATTTTAGACATGACAAAAACTCACTTAAATATTATTGAAACAGACAACCTTGGAAAAACAGTTCCCACTTCTGATGGCCCTTTGTGCATCTTATCATCAGTTGCGTTAGCCATCAAACCTGCTGAAAGTATAGCGATAGTTGGCGCTTCTGGTTCAGGTAAATCCACTTTACTTAGTTTATTAGCGGGATTAGACACGCCAACCGAGGGGTTTACTAAAATCAAAGGTAGAAACTTGACCACCATGACAGAAGATGGCCGTGCTGAATTACGCAATCAATTAGTTGGCTTTGTATTTCAGTCTTTTCAATTATTACCCGGCTTAACCGCGCTTGAAAATGTGATGTTACCTCTGGAATTACGTGGCGATAAAAATGCCAAAGTATCCGCAACAAAACTATTAGAGAGAGTAGGGCTTAGTCACCGTTTAACGCATACACCAATGAAACTATCAGGGGGTGAACAACAGCGTGTAGCCCTTGCCCGTGCTTTTGTGACAGAACCGGCTATTTTGTTTGCCGATGAACCGACAGGCAATTTAGACAGTAAAACAGGTGAGCATATTATTGAGTTACTGTTTGAATTGAATCAAGAAAAACAAACCACTTTGATTTTAGTCACCCATGATAATGCTTTGGCCGCTCGTTGTCAGCGCACCATTAAACTAGAAGCAGGCAAGATGGTATGAGTCGTTTTAATCTAGCTTTACGGCTGTTATTTAGAGATGGTCGTAGTGGTGAACTTACCATTCTAGTCTTGGCTTTAATCATTGCCGTGACCAGTTCTACTGCCATTAGTTTATTTGCAGACCGGTTGCATCGCACCATGAGCACACAGGCTGCTGAATTTTTAGCCGCAGATTTAGTGATTACCAGCTCGACAACCATTCCAGAACATTGGTTAAAAAAAGCAGGGGCACTGGGATTAAAAAAATCGAGAACGGCTGAATTTTCTACGGTACTGATTGAAAATGATGAATTATTACTTTCTGGTGTTAAAGCAGTGAGTAAAAACTATCCCTTAAGAGGTGTTTTAAAAACAGTTCAATCAGATGATTACAGTAAAGAGCTCATCAGACACCAAGGCCCTATGCCGGGAGAAACATGGCTAGATAAAAGGGTACTTTCTGCATTAAAACTTAACATAGGTGAGCAATTAATAGTCGGTGAAAAATCATTAACCATTACTCAGCTGATTACTTATGAGCCAGATAAAAGAGGGGATCTATACAGTTTATCCCCCCGAGTGATGATTAATGATGCCGATTTGCAAGCGACTCAAGTTTTAAAACCGGGTAGTCATGTACATTACTTTTTTCAATTTTCGGGTTCAGCTCCAGCATTAGAAAAATTTAGCAGCTGGATAAAGCCACTCTTGAACCCATCACAACGGCTGATGGATATACATGAAGATCGCCCTGAATTAGGCGGCGCTTTAAGTCGAGCCGAACGTTATTTGGGTTTATCCAGTATTGTGGTTATTTTAATTGCAGGCGTTGCCATTGCCATGTCAACACGCCGTTATAGTGAGCGCCACTTTAATGCAACGGCAATTTTGCGTTGCTTAGGTTGTAAACAATCGGAGATTCTTTGGTTATATCTCTGTCAGTTTATAATTTTAGGCATAGCAGCCAGTGCATTGGGCAGCTTATTCGGTTGGTTTGCCCAAGAAACCTTATTTCATTTATTAAGAGATTTGTTGCCCGCAAAAGTTGCCAGCCCTAGTTTTATTGCGGTTATTTTCGGTTTTCTAACGGGCCTGTCTATTTTATTAGGCTTTGCTTTACCGCCCTTATTACGACTTAAAGAAGTCTCCCCATTACGAGTACTACGTCGAGAACTAGAACCTTTACCAACCAGTGCATGGCTAGTTTATAGCTTGGCTTTATCATTAATATCCGTGTTAATTTGGCAATACACTCAAGACCTTAAAATGACTGCAGCCATTATTGGAGGGGGGTTAGTCACCACTTTTATTGCGGGGCTTATTCTTTACGCTTTATTAATTCAAGCGCGCCGAATATTACCCTTTGTTAGTTTAAGCTGGCGTTTTGGCTTACAAGGTTTATTAAGAAACCCTGGCACTACGGTTAGTCAAACCTTGGCTTTTAGTATTACCTTACTGGCCATGATTCTGAGCTATACCGTCAGAACCGATTTATTGGACGATTGGCAAAATCAATTGCCCGAACAAGCCCCTAATTATTTTGTACTTAATGTTTTTCCTGATCAAGTTGAGCCTTTTAAACAATCTTTGCAACAACAGAATATTACCGATGCTCAATTTTTTCCTGTGGTACGCGGTAGATTGGTGCAAATTAACGATATCCCCGTGCAACAAATTGTCAGTAAAGATTCCCAAGGTGAAAGGGCGACTCATCGAGATTTGAGTTTAACTTGGTCTAATAAACTACCCAACGATAACAAAACCATCACCGGTACCTGGAACCCTACTTTATATGGGCAAGTATCCATAGAACAAAAATTGGCTAAAAGTTTAAACATAACGTTAGGCGATCAACTTACATTTACGATTGGCAGCCAACAGCAACAAGCGACGGTTTCTCATATTCGTAGTGTGCGCTGGGATACCATGAAACCTAATTTTTATATGGTTTTTTCACCAGATACCTTAGCCCGTTATCCAACAACCTATATCACTAGCTTTTATATAGCGGAAGAGAATAAAAATATTCTCAATGATTTGGTCAAACAGTACCCTAGCATTACTTTATTAGAAGTTGATGCCATGTTGAAGCAGTTTAAAACCATCTTGACCCAACTAACCGCTGCCATTAATTACTTATTATATTTTGCATTACTGGCTGGGTTTACCGTGCTATTTGCTGCGGTTAATTCATCTTTAGATAATAGGATTTATGAAGGCGCATTAATGCGAACTTTAGGCGCTAACCGAGCCTTATTAAGGAAAGCACATATTATTGAATTTTCTTTATTAGGCTTAGTCTCAGGCTTAATTGCGGTATTTATATCTGAACTGTTACTTTATGTTATCTATAGCTATATTTTACATTTAGATTTTCAGATCAACAGTTTGTTGTGGGTTGCTTTGCCCTTAATCAGTACATTATGTATTACATTAGCTGGTTTATTAGGCGTTCAAAGTGTAGTTAATAAACCTCCTATGCTGGTTTTGCGTGAGGGATAGGGTAGCTGCCCTAGTTACATATACTCCGCGCGGTCAGGTTTTTGACTTGTTTAGATAAAAACTTTAATTTAACAGCCATATTGTAGGAGCGTCCGCCCTCCGCGCGAATTATGAGAGAAAAGAGCATTATTTTATTCGCGCCGAGGGCGGACGCTCCTACAAACTTACCCTGAATTATTATGAATAAACGTTCAAAACTAATATTAATCAGCAGTGGTCTATTTTTATCTGCTTGTGCATCACAATCTAACTGGACACCTACTGTCGATCCATATGGCAATCAAAATGCCTATCGTTTAAATCAGGATTTAGATGAATGCAGGCAATTAGCTCGACAAGCGTCTGGGGGCACAGCTAAAGAATCGACAACAGGAGCGGCGGTTGGTGGGCTTATAGGTGCTGCAGCGGGTGCTGCCTTAGGTGCTATTTCAGGAAACCCTGGTAGAGGTGCTGCTTATGGTGCAATAACAGGCACAATGGGTGGGGGAGTTCGACAAGGGTTGAGTGCAGAAGATAACTATAAAAGAGCCTATAACAATTGTATCCGTCATCGAGGGCATTTTACGGTTAATTAATTTCAGTATAGGTTTCTTCTATCTTGTCGATAAATGCTTACATACTTTTATTTTTTTAAAAATAGCCTAGTATTACTTAGTATCTTTAAAGAAGGTTTAGCTTTATGAAACTTAAAATCCTCCCTACAACAAACCGTCGAAACCTAGGTCCTGAAGATTTTATCGTCTCTAAGACAGATACTAGCGGCCGCATCACCTATGCTAACCGGGTTTTTATGGATATTGGTGGTTTCCCTGAGTCTGACTTATTAAACGTGCAACATAATATTATTCGTCACCCTGATATGCCTAGAGGGGTATTTCGATTTATGTGGGATACCTTAAAGGCTGGTGATGAATTTTTAGGCTTTATAAAAAACTTATGTGCTGATGGCAGTTACTATTGGGTCTTTGCCAACACCACCCCAGACTATGATAAAGATGGGAAATTACAGGGATATTATTCTGTTAGGCGTACTCCTCCACAATCAGCCCTTGATGTTTTAATTCCTGTGTATAAAGAAATGTTAGCTATTGAAAAACGATCATCCGTTAAAGAGGCTCCTAATAAATCTATTGAATATTTAGTTGATGCGGTTAATCAAGTGGGTGCAAAAAGTTACAACAGTCTTGTTCTAAACTTATATAAACCTAACAAAGTGTAATATGAAACATTCCAGCGCGAACATCCTCTTTTTAAAAACTAAAATCAATTATATTGTAATAGCTAACTGCTTATTAACTATTAGTATTTTCAGTTACAACACCTTTCAGCATGGTTTTTCATTAGTCACCCTTGCTTTAACATTGGGGCTTTTTATGGTTGCTTTTTGCACTTGGCGGTCTATTCAAAAACCCATGGATACCATAAGTCGCATTCAACAGGTTTTACTTAGAACAAACGAAGGTGAACTTTATCACCGAGTCACTAACACTAAGGGCCTTGGTGAAATAGGTAAAGTTGCTTGGGAATTGAATGAAATGCTGGATATCATGGAATCTTACTTTAAAGAGATTAATTTCTGTTTTCAGCAAACTTCGCAAGGTAATCATGATCGTTATGTCTTAGCTGATGGGTTTCCAGGGTTATTAAAGACATCTGCTAGCAACATGAACACAGCACTGCAGAAAATGAATGAAAATAAAACTTTAATGACAAAAAATAAGTTATCTGCTGGATTACATAGCTTAAATACCGTTAACCTACTCGATAACTTAAAAGCAAATCAGAGTGATTTAATTAATATTACGGATCAAATGAAAAAAGTTGAGGATATT
>CAZMQH010000144.1:0-5869 GCA_964568245.1 uncultured Methylomarinum sp. | reverse complement strand
CCTCTAGTTTTCAGTATATTCTGAATTCAAGTCAAAAAAACTGGAACATTGAGTATTATACCGTCGGTCTATCATTCCCTGCTATTGACCCCTTCAGAATTGGAAAGCGAGCCCATTGTCTACTTTAAGGCATACCTTTATAGCATGCTGCCTATGACCACGGGTATCTATTAATTTGTCGACGTTTACCTCTCCATTCAATACGTGCAGGGTTATTTTTAGGAATAAGTGCAGGCATGATTCCAGAACTGTTTATGCAGATTTCATGCATCTACGCCCCCCCGACATGTTTTTACCCACCATTTAGGGCTTGCTATTGTTGTTATCGGAATAATATGCGGTATTGTATTTAATAAGCAGAATCGTTATTGATCTATCTTTCGGTCACTCTAAAAGCAGACAACGCCTTTTTTAACAAAAACAGATCACTATCCCTAGCTTTTTTTTCATACCTTAATCGTGTGTAAATCATGGTTATCTCAATTACTTTTTCTGCTAAATCAGGCCGCTGTTTTTGAATACGCTGACAAAAAGTTTGAACAGTCTCCCCTGCTTTTTTATTAAAACCGACTTTAGCCATTTTTTTATAAAATACTTGATATAACTTTAGCTCTTTGCTTAATTGGGGTTGTTTATTTCTTAAAATAATCCAGGCTAAAACAACAGTAATAAACCCTATACAAGCAATAAGCCAATAGATTATTGATTTAATATCATGGATACCCAACGATGATAAAAATTTTGTTTGATTTTCACTGCTGTAATTAATCACCCAGCGTTGCCAACTATAATCAATATTACCCCATATTTGTCTTGTATGCTTCATCCACGACAAAGCATTACTTGCATTAGAAAATATGGGTGCGAAATTAACCAAACCTGTCGCTATTTGCATATCAATATCCACATCTTGCTCTATTCGTTCAGGGGCAATAGCTGCCGTTGGGTCAAATCGAACCCAGCCTTTGTTTTTGAGCCACACTTCAGCCCAGGCATGGGCATTCGCCTGTCTGATTTCTAAAAAACCACCTACCTGATTAAATTCTCCACCCTGATAGCCTCCAACAACCCTTGCTGGAATTCCTGCAATCCGCATTAAATAAACAAATGCGGTGGCATAGTGGCTACAAAAACCATATCGCTGATCAAACAAAAAAGTCTCAATAGGTTTATCCCCCATTAATGGCGGACTTAATGTGTAATGAAACTTTTCTTGCTTAAAATGCATTAGCACAGATTGAATAAAAAACTCAGCGGATTTATCAAATCCGTGCAACTGAGTAACAAGTTTCTTTAGTTTTGCAGAAGGAGGAAAAGGAAGTTGCACATTATCGTTATACTCATGACTAGTTATATCTCCTGTATTGTACTGGGTGTATGAGATGATTTTATATTCCGCTCGCTGATTGTTTTTTTTAGGGTTAATTAATTGGTTTTGTGCATTTTTCTTTAATATTTGAGGGTATGAGAACGGCAAATCAAGCGCAAAGACCCAGCCTTTATCTTGTGGTTCCATCATCAAGGTATATTGATATTTATTCCCGGAATATGTCGGCTTATTTAGATTTACATCCTTTGTAGCAACCGTTAATTCAGTCCACCGTTGACCATCAGTATAGGAATATACTGGGCCTCGCCAATACAAATTTTT
Organism: uncultured Methylomarinum sp.; assembly: GCA_964568245.1. Lineage (GTDB taxonomy): Bacteria > Pseudomonadota > Gammaproteobacteria > Methylococcales > Methylomonadaceae > QPIN01. Next base: position 4,218 of record CAZMQH010000144.1, on the reverse strand, counting down.
GCGTGCGGGTAACTCAGCTGAAAACTTAGCTCTAAAAACCAGTTCATCTGATAACCCTAATCGACTAATCGATCCTGGCTCTAGACTATCACTTAATCCAGTTCTAGCAGCGTTTTGTTGTCCAAACATCATCCAGCGAGGCGCTTCAACTCGTGGAAATAATATAAATAAAACAATACTGATAGGCAGAGCCTGAAAAACAATAACGCCCGCTGTTTTTAAGGCTGACAATGTTTCTGGCTTTTGACTATTAATAGAAATTAAAGTGGCTAACAAAACACAAGTGACCAGCAGAATATAAACTGCCATTAAAATACTTTGTTGGTACAAAAATTGCGATGTAGCGACAATAAAGGCTAGATAACTAGCAAGATAAATATCTCTTTCTTTCTTAATTTCTAATAACTTAAGGCCGAGTGCAATAACAAATAGGTTTGTACCTGCATCCCGCCCCAAAACACCTAAATGTTGTTGATAAAGTATTAATATAGCTAAAGAAGTTACTGTAAATAATATTATTCTATTGGGTAATAAGTGGACCTTCCAGATACAAATAAAACGCCAAATTAATAGTATATTAAACGTAATAAAGACAGGAATAGGGATATTATTGATATGGGGAAAGGTAATTAAACCAATTGAAATCAATAAAAAAATAAGCACGCGTTGATTAATATTTATCTCCATTGCAACTATGCTATGAGTGCTGCCTTCTTACAAATTTACTTCCTCTAAAAATATATCTAACATATAAGAAGCTCTGATTAATAAATTTATAATTTAGCATAGAAAAAATAATTAGACTTGCTCAGAACTCTCTCAAAGAAAATTTTTTTAAATGGTTGGGAAAATGGCATCAAAAGCACAAGGTTTATGAATACCATATCCTTGGGCATAATTCACTCCAATTTCTGTTAAAACTGCCATAATTTCATCATTTTCAACAAATTCAGCGATAGTTTCTAAGTTCATCACATGACCAATCTGATTGATAGATTCGACAAAAGCTTTATCGATATTATCTACAGCAATATCTTTAACAAATAAACCATCAATCTTCAAATAATCGACAGGTAATTGTTTTAAATAAGCAAAAGATGAAAGTCCGCTGCCAAAATCATCTAAAGCAATTTTACAACCTTTCTCTCGTAAACTTGATAAGAATTGAGTTGCTTGATTCAAGTTAGCAATAGCGGCGGTTTCAGTGACTTCAAAACAAAAATTTTCTGCAGGTATTCCAGATTCATCTAATAAACAACTAATTCTTTCAAGTAAACCATCATTTGCCATTGATGTTCCCGATAAATTAATTGAAAGTATCAAGTTTTCAGGATATTTTTTTACATCTTGAAGGCCCTTTAGTTTTTTAAATACATTTTCAACCACCCATGTATCTACACTTCCAATTAAATTAAACCGCTCAGCTGCTGGTAAAAAAGCACCAGGAGGAATAATTTCTCCATCATCACCTACCATTCGAATCAAAACCTCATAATGCTCAGATGGTACATCTTGGCATTCAACACACTGTATCCGTTGTAAAAACAATTCAAAACAATCATTATCCAGAGCTGCTTGTAGCCTAGAAACCCATTGCATTTCTTGCTGATGAGTTGATGAAGCCGAATCATCCGTTTCATGAAAACAAACCCTATTTCGGCCACTTTCCTTAGCCACGTAACACGCAGCATCGGCCGCACTTAATGCTTCGGATGTTTTTGCTTCATCCCCTCTTATTCTAGCGATACCAATACTGACACCTATTTTAAAAGAGCGGGATTGCCAACCAAAACGAAAACCTTCTACTGCTTGGCGTAGGTTGTTTGCAACAGCAAGTGCATTTTCGGCATCACAACTTTCTAATAATACCCCAAACTCATCACCACCTAACCGTGATAATACATCTGATTTGCGTAGTTTTTTATTTAAAATAGCTGTAATTTGTATTAATAATTCATCACCCGCATCATGTCCACAAGTATCATTTACTACCTTAAATTGGTCTAAATCTAAATATAATAAATGATGCTGTAAATCATCAGACTTTGCTTTATTAAGCAAATTATTCATATCTACTTCAAATTGTCGTCGATTTGCTAGGCCTGTAAGAGGATCATGTGATGCTTGCCAATTTAATTCTGCTGATAATGCTCTTGATTGAGTCACATCTCTAAAGACTAACACTGTCCCTAGCATCACCCCATCATCATCAATAATTGGTGCTACAGAATCATTAATTGAAAATTGCCCCGACAAGCCAACTAAAATATGCTCTTTTTCATTAACAATAATTTTTTTTGATTCTAAACATTCCTTAACAGGGCAAGGAATAGGTTCTTGTGTTTTTTCATTAATGAGTTTAAAAAAATCACAGACTTTTTTATGTTGAGTTTCTTCTTCAATCACTCCCAGCAATAATTCAGCTACCGGATTCATTGATAATATAATACCTTGTTCATCAGTTGTAATAACCGCATCAACAATTGAATTTAAGGTGACTTGGGCACGTTCTTTTTCCTCTGCCAGTTTTTCTGTAATAGCTTTTGTTCTTTTTGCTTGTTCAATTAATTGCTGTTCCCGATAAAACCCCGCACTTACATCCATAATTTGAATCAAACAATAACGCTGCCTATCCTCTAATATAATCGGCTTGATCGAAATTTGTTGTTGTAAAGGCTGACCAACTTTATTTTTTAACGGGAAAGGTTTACGGTTTAGTGTGTGAGAAACAACGGATGACATACCATTATTTAGTGCAGAATTAATCCCTCGTCCGATACTACTTTTTTCTAGAATAGGGAATATCTCTGTAAGCTTTTTACCTTGAATATCTTGCAGTTCAAAACCACTGCATTTATCAAGCCATGGATTCCAACTAACGACAGAACATGCTTTATCTATAACAATGAGACCACATTCACTTTCAAAAAAAACATGCCGGAAAATAAATTGTGATTCAACTAAATCCTGAATAGGCATATTTATAACCTACTCACCTAAAAACTCTTGGATATTTACTTTTAATTGCTCAACTTGTTCAACATCCATTAAAAAGGTAACATAACCTTGAATGTTTTTAGTGTCGACGGAAAACTCCATATTTAAGAGTAAAACAATGGCTTCAGTATTTTCAATTTTCTTCTTATCATCCGTTAAAACCTGTTCAACAGAACCCTGAACAAATTCAGGGATTTCTCCTCGCATTTCCTTACCAAACATATCAGCCATACTGCATAGGCAAGAGTTTAAAATAACATTGCCAATTTCTGTCATTGCCTCCTGTTCCATTTCAGTTAAATCTTCTAAAGTCATATCATCCTGTTGCAAAACAGCACGCACTAGCTGAAGACTTTGCTCTTCAGGGAACAACAACATAGCATCACCACTAAATGCCCCTTGAAAATGCTGGTGAACACCACTGACATCAGTTTTAGCTTTTGCATTAATATGTTCCGCGGCAACGCGACGACTTACAAATTCTACTCCAGGAACACTTAACTTAACTTTATCATTAATCATTTCACTTAATGATGCAGCTGCACTCCCCATCCCGACATTGAGCACTTCAGCCACGGCATCGATATAGAATTCATCTAAAATAGACTTTTTATCCGACATACTTCAAAACCTTAGCTTCGGTAATGGGTTTAGGAATAAAATCAATCTTCAATTCCACCGCCAATTTTTTTATTGAATCTTGAATATTTGCAGTCAAAAAAGCTATTTTGGCATCAGGAAACAGCGGTCTTATAATGGCAGCCGCCTCTCCTCCGTCCATTACTGGCATATTAAAATCTAACAGTATAATATCAAAAGTCTTTTCTTTTGCTATATCCACAGCCTGCTGGCCATCCACGACTTCAGTAATTTCCCAGTCAGGGTGTACCCCAACAATTATTTTTTTTAACATCATTCTAGACATTCTACTGTCATCAACAACCAAGCATTTCATTTACATTTTCCTACATGTATTAAACTTCCTTGTTAATAAAGTTAGCAGAAACTTTCTGTTATTCAACTAATTGCTTAAAATACTTTAAAAAAAATAACAATAATTTGTTATATCTTCTATTCAGCGAATTTTATAATACGCAGCTGATTCTCTATTATTTCCGCCTGCGCGGGAGGGGGCACGGCTTTCTCATAAAAGCTTTACTTGCCTGAGCATTGATTCTAGGCTAGCAATTGAATCGGAAAATTCTCTATAGCAGCCTGAAA
>CAZMQH010000143.1:0-5896 GCA_964568245.1 uncultured Methylomarinum sp. | reverse complement strand
TGAATTTTTTCAGCCATTTCTTGGCGATTTTCAGCATCACGGATAGGGCGACCTACCACTATATAATCAGCACCATTTTGAAATGCTTGCTCCACACTGACTACACGCTTTTGATCATCATCCTCACGATTATCAACTGGGCGAATACCCGGGGTAATCACTAATAAACGGTGATCTAGCTCTTCACGCAACATAGAAACTTCAAGTCCAGAAGAAACAATACCATCACAACCAATTTTTAAAGCACGTTTGGCGCGTGATAATACTAAATCACGCACATCACATTTAAAGCCTAAATCATCTAAATCACCACGATCTAAACTGGTTAAAGCTGTTACAGCTAATACTTTTAAATCACCTTTATTGGCAGCGGCGGCTTCCATAATGGCATCGTTACCGTGGATAGTCGCTAAATCAACACCTTTGCTACTTAATGCTTTAATAGCGCGGCCAACAGTTGCTGAAATATCAAAAAACTTTAAATCAACAAAGACTTTTTTATTTCTCGCTTTTAGCCATTCAATAAAGCCAAAATAATCGCCAGACATAAAGAGTTCCATGCCAACCTTATAAAAAATAACAGAGTCACCTAACTCTTCAACTAAAACTTGTGCTTCAGCAATACTCGGCACATCTAAAGCCATAATCAGTCTTTCACGAACAGGAATAGGTTTTTTAGAAATAAATGATTCAGTCATAAAGTCATTATCCAGATAGGAGGTTTAAATAAAATTAAGTTAATATTGATTGGGTTAACATAGCTTGCTCTAAAGCCCTCGCCAAAGGGAGAGGGTCGACTGCAAGGATGCAGAGGGTAAAGTAATGCTGGAGCAATTGCCGAGAAGAAAAAATAAAACCATATAATTCAAAGGTTTTAAAATTAACCTCAGCCAATACATTATCAATAGTCTGGCTGCTATTTTAGCAGAACTACTAAACTGAAAATGCTAAAATATACGGCTTATTAATAAAACCAATGCCATGACAGTCACCTTAATACAAATGATGCTGATTATCGCTTGCGGGGTAGGTTGGCGAATCCTTAAGCCTGCAGGTTTAACAGCTATGCAAACACGATTGGTATTAACCTCAGTTGTCTATTATTTATTATTACCCACACTTATATTAGATGTTTTATGGACGGCCACCTTAGGTCAGCATTCTATTGAATTTAGTTTATTAGGCATCTCCATCATCGTGATCAGCTTAGTCTTGATGTGGAGTATATTATTGTTATTTAAGCTAAATCCCGCGCAAAAGGGTGCGCTACTGCTAGTCACAGCCTTTCCAAACGTAACTTATTTAGGGTTACCTGTTTTAGAGCAGGTGTTTGGCGCGTGGGCAAGATCAGTGGTTATTCAAATAGATTTGTTTGCCTTTTCCCCCTTGCTTTTTACCGTGGGTATTTTAATTTCAAGGCATTATGGTGTGGATAAAGGCCAGCATCGAGCGCTATTCTCATTTTTAAACACACCACCTTTCTGGGCGGCTATAACAGCAGTAGTTTTAAACCTAAATCACATTCCAGTGCCAGAATGGTTGAATGGCACATTAGAAAAACTATCAGCGGCTGTAGCTCCTTTAATGTTATTTTCTTTAGGATTAGCATTAAGCTGGAATAGTATAAAATTGTGCAACATACCTTATATTATCCCCGTCATCGTCATTCAGTTATTTCTTATGCCTTATATGGCCACTCAAATGATGTATTTCTCAACCATGAATTCTGAATATCAGGCTGCTGTGGTGTTAGATCTAGCTATGCCCAGCATGTTAATGGGCATAGTTTTTTGTGATCGATATAAACTAGATAGCGAACTCTATGCTATGGCCGTTATCTTAACCACCCTTTGTAGTTTAATATCACTTCCTTACTGGTTTAGTGTTTTATGAAAAACCCCATAGCAGAAATATTTTCCCAAGGCGAAGAAGTTATCACTGGGCAAGTGGCAGATACCAATGCTGCTTGGCTCTCACAACAACTGGTGGATATGGGATTCACTATTGCTAGGCACACAGCAGTTGGCGATAAATTAGAAGACCTAGTCGTATTATTAAAAGAAATAGCGCAACGTGCAGATATTTGCATTTGTACAGGTGGATTAGGGCCAACAATTGATGATTTAACGGCAGAAGCAGTCGCCATCGCGTTTGATAGCCCTTTAACATTAGACCAACAAGCTTTGATGCAAATAGAAAACTATTTTGCATCAAGACAAAAGAAAATGGCAGATATTAATCGCAAGCAGGCCTATTTTCCTGAAGCGGCGACTAGAATTGATAATGAATGGGGAACAGCCCCAGGTTTTGCGATAAAACATCAGCAATGTTGGTTTGTGTTTGTACCTGGCGTACCTACAGAAATGCGGAATATGTTTAGAGACCCTGTTAAAAAACAATTACAGGCTCAATTTAAGCTGAAGGCAGATAAACTCTTCACCATTAAATCAGTCGGTATTGGTGAGTCTGATTTACAGCAAAAAATAAATGACTTTTCTTTACCTGATAAGGTCCAGCTCAGTTTCCGGGCAACGGCAGAAGAAGTGCAAACTAAATTATTGTTTCCTGCTGATTCTGTCAATATGGAAACTGTAAATCAATTGATTGAATTGATAGGTGATGCGGTTTTTGTTTGTGATAAACCAGAAAAACCATCGACTGGTTTTATGCAATTGATTGACCAATTAATGACAGAAAAACAGCTAACACTCTCAGTACAGGAAACGGCAACTCAAGGTCTTATTGCCGCTAAATGTATTGGTTATGACTGGTTGTATAGTTCAAGTTATCAACAGATTGATCATCCTGAACATGTAGATATAGTTCAGCATGCAATAGGGATAGCAAATAAACTAAAACAACAAAATAATACAGATTTAGTGCTGGTTCAGTTGTATCAAGGCAATAAATCTCAATTTCAAGATAAAAAACAAAGCATAGTTATATATAATGTACTGATAACACCGAAAGGGATGTTGCAAAATACGCATATCCTTGCAGGTCCAATAAAACGTAAACAAAATCAGGCGGCTATTAGAGCGCTAGATTTATTAAGAAGGTTTTTACAAAGCAAATGCCACTAATCCGATTAAATAATGTATCCATAGCCTATGGCACACACGCTCTATTAAAAGATGCCAACTTTCAACTAGACCCAGGTGAGAGGGTTGGGCTGTTAGGTAGAAATGGTGAAGGTAAGTCAACACTCATGAAAATTATCGCAGGCAGTGTGCATGCAGATAATGGTGAAGTTTGGAAAGAACCGCAATTAAAACTGGCGTGGTTAGAGCAGGCACCTGATTTAGATGATGATGCAACTATATATGATGCCGTTGCTGGTGGATTAGGAGAGCTGGGAACTTGGATCTCACAATATCACCATTTATTAGAAACTATGGATGGGGGTGAAAAATCATTAAACCAGCTGGGTGATTTACAACATAAATTAGAATCGCATAATGGCTGGCATTTTCAGCAACGTGTTGAATCAACGCTGACTAAATTGAATTTACCTGCTGATGTAAAAATTAATAGTTTATCGGGGGGATGGAAAAGGCGGGTTGCTTTAGCTCAAGCCTTAGTTATTGAACCTGAAGTGCTGTTATTAGACGAGCCAACCAACCATTTAGACTTTGAAAGTATTGCATGGTTAGAAGAGCAAGTCTTAGCGTTTCGAGGCGCGGTGTTATTTGTTACCCATGACAGGGCTTTTTTACAAAAACTAGCCACTCGTATTGTTGATTTAGATAGAGGAAACCTGGTTTCATGGCCTGGTAATTATCAGGATTATTTACGCCGTAAAGCCGCAGCATTAGAAGATGAAGCTAATCAAAATTCTGAGTTTGATAAAAAACTAGCTAAAGAAGAAGTCTGGGTAAGACAAGGAATTAAAGCCAGAAGAACCCGTAATGAAGGCCGAGTAAGAGCTTTAGAAAGGTTACGATCAGAGCGATCAGAAAGACGTAATTTACAAGGTACAACCAAGTTAAGTCTTAGCAAAGGTGAAGTATCAGGTAAAAAAGTAATTGAAGCCACCAATGTAAGTTTTAGTTATGGTGATAACACCATTGTAAAAGATTTCTCCGCTTCAATTCAACGGGGCGATAAAATCGGTTTGCTTGGTCCTAATGGTGCTGGTAAATCAACCTTACTAAAATTAATTTTAAAGGAAATTGAACCTACAAGTGGTGAAATAGAACAGGGTACCAAAATACAATTAGCCTATTTTGATCAGTTAAGAGAACAATTAGATCCAGAAATAACCGTAGCCGATACCGTTGCTAATGGAAATGATTTTATTGAGGTAGCTGGCGTACAAAGACATGTTATGTCTTATTTGGCCGATTTTCTATTTGCACCAGCAAGAGCCAGATCACCAGTAAAAAGCTTATCGGGGGGCGAAAAAAACCGACTGTTACTCGCACGATTATTTACTAAATCTGCCAATTTAATCATTATGGATGAACCCACCAATGATTTAGACTTAGAAACCCTGGAAATGCTAGAAGAAAAACTGGTAGATTACCAAGGCACATTATTAATCGTCAGCCATGATAGAGCCTTTTTAGATAATGTAGTCACCAGTGTTTTCGTCTTTGAAGGCGAGGGTGTAGTCAATGAATACTTAGGTGGCTATGCTGAATGGTTCGCATTCGCTGAACAGCGAAAAAAACAACAGGATGCTGCTGTTAAAGCAATTGATTTGCTAAAAAAGGAAAAGCCAAAAGCGGCTGTAGTACCCAAGAAAAAACTTAGCTTTAAAGAACAACAGGAATTAGAAAAATTACCGCTTGATATTGATGAGCTAGAAGCAACACAAGCTGAATTAACAGGGCAAATAAGTTCAGCTGATTTTTATAAGCAGGCCCAAGATGCCAGCCAAAAAGTCTTGGATCAATTAACAGAAATTGAAGTTAATTTAGAGCAAGCCTATAAACGTTGGGATGAGCTAGAAGCACGGCAAGAATAAATATTGCAATAATTAAGTAATTGCATTATTATGCACGGCTGTTCAGCACTCGTTGGGCAGTCAAAATATTAGGAGAGCTGGCCGAGCGGCCGATGGCGCACGCCTGGAAAGTGTGTATACGGTAACGTATCGGGGGTTCGAATCCCCCGCTCTCCGCCACTTGATTGATTTTAACGGTCTTTTGTTTCGTCATGGTATGGGTCTAAAGTTTCTATTACAAAGGAGAATAGCCTCTATCAAATAGACCGACTCATCCTTCACAACAGCCACAGACGGACATTATGCTAGGCTGGTGTCCATTGGCCATTCCACACGCCTTTGTTAGCACAAGTTGTAGGGGGCTCTTGGTTTGTGCATCAATATTGCTCAAAACCGGACCAGCGTTTACGTCAGATGGTGAGCTGCACCATACCATCATAATATCTCAAAGATATGGCTTAGGAACGCACACGGAATAACTTGAGCAACTGGCGCAGGATTTTTGTTCGTATTCAACTAACACATGGATGTGTGTAGGTAGAGTAATGCAGGAGCAATTACCGAGGCGTATAAATAAGCGCATAGCAAGCTACGCAACTATTTATACAACGCGGAAGACGGACAAAAAGACAAGTTAGTTGCTCAAGTTATTTCGTGCACGTTCCTTACCCCCTGTAGTGTTGCTTGGGCTTGCTGTATAATTGTGACAGCTGAAGTAGCTGGAAGCAAATCCGTTAATCTTTAAATCCATATGTTGAAAGGTTTGTTTCCGCAACTGTATTTGCCAAACGGAGTGAGCCTCTTTCGCTTCGTTTCCCTATTTTTCAGCGTTGGCTCTCCTATGTCAAATACTCCATTTCACTATTCATATATTCCGAAAGTTGCTCATATTTTCTGTGGATTCCCTCTTTAGAATCTTTCTTAGTTTATGAAAATACTGGGTTTGTC
>CAZMQH010000142.1:0-5902 GCA_964568245.1 uncultured Methylomarinum sp. | reverse complement strand
GAATTGGTCTGTATAACGCCAAAATCAGCAGCTGTTGGCAGATATATGATGAACGCTGCAAACATACTGAACTTTGATAAACAATAACCTTTTAAAACAAACTGCGTTGCCAACGGTCAGCTGGATTTTTTTGGGGTACGCCCAGTATGGGCGTGAACTAATGGGATGAAAGCCCCTGTAGGAGAACCTACTTTACCCATTATTTTTGGGTGATTATAACTACTAGCTGACGGCAATTGCAATTCCGCGAGGTGTTATGAGAAGGAAGCCTGAGGGCAAAACTGCAAGATTGGATGATTATTTGTTTCCATCTCCCTTATGTATTCAATAGTGATAACGAAGTTGAGCAATTAAAATGTTGTCCTCAGTCACTTTGTATACAATTCTATGTTCATCATTGATACGCCGTGACCAAAAGCCAGATAAAGCATGTTTTAAAGGTTCTGGTTTGCCGATTCCTTCAAAAGGGGTTCGTTGAATGTCTTTAATTAGAGTATTAATCCTTTTTACAATGGTTTTATCCGTTGTTTGCCAGTAACGATAGCTGTCCCACGCCTTAGGTGCAAAAGTAAGGTTCATTCAATTAATTCTCGTTCAATACCTTTATCATTTTCAAGAGCTGCAATTGATTCAAGTAAATTTCTAGCATTAGCGGGTGAACGAAGTAGATATGCTGTTTCTTCCATAGCTTGATAATCTTCTAAAGAAAGCATAACGACAGGAGATTCGCGTTTTCGGGTAATAATGATAGGGGCATGATCATTACAAACCTGCTCCATCGTTTTAGATAAATTTGCACGGACAGCGGTATAGCTTATAGTATCCATAAGAGCCTCAATTAATAACATGTACAGATTAAAGTACGTATAGTATAGTTACACATAACAAAAAAATCCAGAGGACAGTTTAAAGCGTCCGCTGATTTAGGTGCTATACGTCACAAAATACTCAACTTAAATAGTTCTAATTAACTTTTTGAATAAATCTATTTTATCGAGTATCGCAGTTACTATGACTGTTTGGGGTATCTGGTTTAACTATACCTATCCTAAATCGTTTCAAGTCATTGCAGAAAACTGGCAAATTACCTTAGGGACTTGCAAGTAATGAATATACCCCTATTGCGTAGGATTTTTGTTTCTGCTTGGATTATCTCAAGAGGCGCATAGTTATTCTATGCAACGATTGAGAGAATTCAAGCAGGAGCAAAAAGACAAGCAAGATGGGTATATTCATTGCTTGTAAGTTCCTTAACCATGACCTTTGGTTCGTTTATAGCGGTAGCGACTAGGAGGCTGTCCGAGAATAGAAACCGTCGCGAGGGAAAGCCCTTTTGAGTCAGTTTTTTTGTTCATTTGAGGCGAATAGTTGTGCTATTTAACGAAAATGAACGGAAAAAATGGCCAAAAGGGCTTTTTCCGTAGCAGATTGTCTATTCTCGGACAGCCTCCTAGGTCAGTACGGTATTGCCCTATTAGATTAGAAAGGAGCGTAAGTTATGAAATTTTTGATTCGTGGATTGGTTTTATTACACTCAGGTTGATATGCGTTATGAAAAAGGATATTTTTTAACCACAAATTATCGACGAGGCTCATCAATACCTATCAATACAAAAGTCAAAATAAACAAGATCACAACGAAAACTATTGAGATAGGGGTAGATGTATTTCCAAAACTATTCTTAATCAAAAATATTCAAAAACATACTGGAGATGATATTTTTCAAACATTTGATAAGTTGTTTTCTAGTAAAAAGGTGAATTTGAGAAGGTATAATTCCTTAGAAAGAAGAAATATTAAAAATGGAACGGTTGCTAAAAGAATGCGTAAAAAAGCAGTGATTGCAGCTATCGGTTACCCACCAGTAACAGAAACAATGAGTCTGGAGGTTGATAGTTGGGTGTACTGGAGTAGTCGTTATAATAAATTTAGAGTACATTTTAAAAATGGCCGCGTTTCTAAAATAGTTGATTAAGTTAGATATATGCTAGGAATTGTTAGAAGTATCATCGTTACCAGTTTATTTATGCTGTACCCCTATTTAGTTTATAGGGGGATAGAAAGCGGAATGGTGTGGATTGCCCCCGCTTTTTTTTCAGCTGTTTTTATAGTTCAGGCTGCTGCAGCACGTAAACGAAAAGTGAAAGTGTATAAGCTATTATTGGCGATTGGTTTGCTATTAGGCGCTTATTTTCTGCAAACTGTGACGGCAAAAGTATTGCCAGTATTGATTCAATTAATGCTGATGTATTTTTTTGGTCGAACTTTATTAAAAGATAAGGGGCCGCCGTTTATTGAAAGTTTTGTGCGATTAGACTTCCCAGAGGTCCCACCTGAAATTCTTCGGTATGCGCGGCAATTAACGGTTCTGTGGACTGGTTTTTTTGCCTTTAATGCGGTGATGTGTATTCTACTGGCAGTTTTTAGTAATGATAAATGGTGGGCCTTATATAACGGTGTTTTTATTTATTTAATGATTGGAATATTAACCACAGGTGAGTATATTTACCGTCACTTAAGGTTTCCTGATTTAACTATTCCTGATGCTAAATCAACTATAAAAAACATGTTTGCTAATGGTCGTAAAATTTGGATGGATGTACAAGCACGATGAATAAAGTCTCATTGTTCTTTGGGTTTTGTCTTAGTGTGGTTTCAATCGTTAGTTTTTCAGAAGACTCTGTTTCATCAGTAATGCAACAAATGCAGTCAAAACAGGCCGTTAAAATGGCATATCAGGAAATTCGTACGCTTGAATTAATTACTCAACCATGGCATGGCAGTGGCTTTATGTATTCCATAGCACCTGATTTAATGATTAGAGAGCAATTAATGCCACAGCGGTTATTGATGGGGATTAAAGGCAATAAAATGTTTTATTTTGATCCTAAGAATAAAGTACGTCATCAAGCCGAAATGAATGAAGACAATCCTCTTAGCCTTAATATTGCTGTTTTTAAAGCTTTAATTACAGCAGATGAAGCCTTATTAAAACGGATGTATTTAATAGATTTTAGTCATCAAACAGAACGTTGGTTGATGACTTTAAAGTCAAAGCAAGACAGTGAATCAGGGTTTAATATTATTGTTTCTGGTTTAGCGGGAGGCGTGGCAGATACTATTATTACAGAACAAGTGGATGGGGATTTAAGTGAGTTTTTGTTACAGCCTATAGCGACAGGGGCCGATGTGCAAAAAAGAGTTGGGATATTGTATAAAGAATTAGTAGGAGAGTAGCTTGAATTGGCGAAAGGTTTTATTTTATTTACTGCCCCCTATTTTAGCTTTAACTACTGTCCTATTGGTCAACTTTAAAACTGATCTTTCAGCTTTTATTATTGCTGGAGACAATGCCGAAGAAATTTTACTAGCTAGTGAAATGCAATCAGGTAGTTTATCTCGACGGTATTTATTGTCAGTCGGTTCAATTGATAAAACAGCAGTTAATCATGGTTTTATACAACAGTTACAGCAGCAATTAATGACCATTGAAGGTGTGGTTGATGTGTGGTTACCAGGCCAACAAAGTAAAATAACTGATACGATACAAAATTTGTACGGTCAATATGGCAGTGCATTTTATAGTTTAGACCCTCTACCCTATTTAACGGATGTTTTTTCTACTCAAGGCCTAGAGCAGAAAGCAGCACTATTAAAAAAAATATTGTTATCACCCCAAGGCCCCATGCTCAAAAAGATGGCCTTACAAGATCCACTATTATTAACTCTCAATGGTTTTCAGTCGGTAGCGGGGCAAATGCAGCAACTGGCAGGATCTGATAAGCATTATCAAAACCTTATTCTAGAAACTTCTATGGCTGGGTTGGATGCTGCCGCTCAAACAGATATTCAACTAGCGATAACAGAAATATTTAAACACATTAATTTAGCTGAGCAATATCAATTGGAAATGACAGGTGTTCCTATCTTTGCAGTTGCCACCCAAACTTTGATACAGGGGGATATTACCAAAATTAGTTTATTTTCTTCTATTGCCCTGATGCTATTATTTCTATTATTATTTCGATCAATTTCCGTGTTGTTGCAGGTCTTTTCTTTATTAGCGATTGTTATTTTAGGCTCTATTCTAAGTACTCAACTTGTTTTTGGATATGTTCATGGCATGACGGTGGCGATAGGTTCAACTTTAATTGGAATTTGTATTGATTACCCGATTCATGCCATTGCGCATGCCCAGTCAGTTAAAGCCAATTTAAGAGCAAGTGTGATTGCTAAGGTATGGCCCAGTATGGTATTGGGGGGGATTACCACCATGATTGGGTATATTGCTCTAGGTATATCGGGTTATCCTGGGTTTCAACAAATCGCTGTGTATGCAGTATCGGGTATTATTATTAGTCTGTTGCTGACTCGTTTTGTTTTTCCTAGTTTAATGACCTCAAATAATAGTCAGTCGTTAAATGTGCCCTTTGTTGCAAAATGGGCTTTATTTTGTCAGCAGTATAGACCTTGGGTAATAGGGCTATTAATCATTATTTTAGGGAGTAGTTTTTTTAGTTTTAATTCTTTGCATTGGATGCAAGATATGCAGGAATTAACCCCCGAATTAGATCACCTAAAACAGAAAGATAAGCAAATTAGAGCAAGAATGACCAGTATAGAGCCGGGTAGATTTGTGTTAATCACTGGAGATAATATTGAGCAGGCTTTGCAAAAAGCTGAGCAAGTGTATCCTGTTTTAGATCAATTAAAACAACAGGGTGAACTCTCTGATTATTTTGGTTTATATCCTTGGTTATTATCAGAAAAAAAACAGCAGTACAATCAAGTATTACTTAAAGAATATTTAACTGAAGATAAGCGACATTTTTGGCGACAAGCGCTTAAAAATCAGGGCTTGTCTGTAAAACGTTTGGGAACATTAAATTATCAATTACAAAAGACATTAAGCTATCAAGAAGTACTTAATTCTTCTGTTAGAAAAGTGATAGATAGTCGGGTCATTGTTGGAGAAAAACAGACAGTGATTCTGATTTGGCTTTCAGATCATCAACCTGATGCTGTGCGACTTGCCTTAACTAAAGTTGAAAATGCGCAATATTTTAGTCAGCGAGATATGCTGAATAATATGACGCAGGATTATACAAAACGCGCGCAAAAATTATTGATTATAGGGGTAGTCATTATTGTACTGGTGCTATTAGTACGCTATAAAAGTATACTTAAAACCGTGCAAACATTATTACCTGCTGTGTTAGCTGCATTTTTAATTTTAGTGGTATGGTCTATTACTGGTGAAGCCATTAGTTTTTTACATTTAGTGGGCTTTCTACTGGTTATCGCTATTTGTGTTGATTATGGTATTTTTTATCAAGAAAATCGAGGAGGGGATATTGTATTAACTTATCAAGCAATGGCTGCATCCATGTTAACCAGTGCTCTGGCTTTTGGGAGTTTACTGACAGCTGAAAGTACCTCATTAAGAATTATGGCTGGAGTGGTGGCTCTGGGCGTACTGTTGGGTTTTTTGCTATGTCCATTGATTATTAAGCAGAACAAACAGTTCAAAACCAGGTTGTAAATGTAGGGTGGGAATAATTAAAAAGGGTCTTTGCAGTTTAGAACTGATTTTAGTGGCATCGGCTATGACTAATAGGTCGGAAAACTTTTGTAAGTTGCTTAGAGAAGCGGGAGTATTAGAAGCGTTTGAAAAAAAACTTCCAAATAGGGCGAATGGGTCTTATGAGGCATTAAATTTTTAAGTCCTCATCAGTAATATAAGGCTTAAAGAGCTATTCTGTATTGTTTTTAACTAGGAGTGTAAAAACAAGTTTTTGCCCAAATCCAAGAGCTATAAAAACTTGTTTTTATACTTTAAGTAATCATTAAGGGAGTCAGTAATAAATAATGTACCTAGATCTCGCAGGATTTTTATTTCTC
>CAZMQH010000141.1:0-5943 GCA_964568245.1 uncultured Methylomarinum sp. | reverse complement strand
TAATAGTCCATTAACCCTTTTTCTGATATAGATAGCAATAGTGACTGATACAAAAACAAACTGTCTCTGCGGCAGTAAAATTGAATATTTCTTATGTTGTGAGCCATTTCATAATAAAACAAGCAATCCTCTAACAGCAGAAGCACTAATGCGCTCAAGATTTACAGCCTACGCAGCTAAAAATGAACATTATCTATTAGAAACATGGGGCGCTAGTAAACGTCCTGAATCCATTGATTTTTCAAAAGAAGAAGCAATTTGGACCAACCTTGATATAGTAAAAACCAAAAAAGGCTCTAAAAAAGATAGTAAGGGTATTGTTGAGTTTAAAGCTTATTACACGCTTGAAAACGAGCCTTATGTTATGAACGAAATAAGTCGTTTTATAAAAAAGGCAGATCGGTGGTTTTATTTAGACGGTGTAGTCAAATCAGTATCAAAAGCTAATCAACAGACCAATCAAGGTAAAAATGCACCCTGTGCATGCGGTAGTGGTAAAAAATTTAAACGTTGCTGTGGTAAATAAAGATGGTCATAATTTTACGAAGAATTCCTGAAAACACCCAAGACCAAGAAATCATCGACTTTCTTGAATCTATATTAAAAGGTAAGATTTTTCAAAAAGCTGGCAGTATTGAGTCTATTTCTATTTTAGCTTTAAAGGATACTCAAAAAAACACCCTCGAATATCATGGCCTAATCACTATAAACTCTGAAGCTGCGGCTAAAAGAGCAATAAAACAACGCAATAAAAAACGCTTCAAAAATAAACCTATTATAGTGAGAGAATATTTTCATCGGTCTTGGCACAATGACCAAAGAGTCAATATGCGGCAATGGAATGAAGAGCTTGATAATAAGCGCAAACGAAGCAGGCGGCGCGCAAAACTTGAAGTCATCACCAAAGAATCATTATCGTTTAGCGCGAAAGATACTAACCCTCGAGTTTTATAAGCTTATCTAACAAAGGCGCTAAAGTGTTTAACTGCCGCTGCTTTTCTAAACGGTAACTGACAACAATCCCTGTTAACTCCTTAATAGCCAAGTTAAAATCATCGTTAACGATTAAATAATCAAATTCATCACAATGGCTCATTTGCTTGACGGCATCTTGCATTCTACGGTCAATAATTTCTTGACTATCTTGGCCTCTATTTTCTAATCGTTGCTGCAAAACCTCAATGGAAGGTGGCAAAATAAAAATAGAAATACTACTTGGAAGCATTGTTCTTACTTGCTGAGCCCCTTGCCAATCAATTTCTAAAATAACATCAGTACCGCTATTTAAATAAGATTCAACCGTTTTCTGTGCTGTTCCATAAAAATTATCAAATACTTGCGCATGCTCTAAAAAAGCATGTTCAGCAATCATTTTCTTGAAATTATCTACCGAAGAAAAGAAATAATCTTTGCCATCAATTTCACCATCCCGCATTTTTCTAGTGGTGTGCGAAACTGAAACAGTCAATTGCTCTAAATCTGCAACTAATTGCTTAACTAAGCTCGTTTTACCTGCTCCCGATGGTGCTGAAATAATATATAGTTTACCTTTATTCATTTTAAATCTTTATTCTATGTTTTGAATTTGTTCACGCATTTGTTCAATCAAGACCTTCAGGTCTATTGAAATTTGGGTCATTTCTTTATCTGCTGATTTTGACCCCAAGGTGTTCGCTTCTCTATTCATTTCCTGCATCAAAAAATCCAGCCGTCTACCCACAGGCTCCTGTTTTGTTAATACATTAAGTACTTCCTTAACATGAGTATCTAAGCGATCAAGCTCTTCTGCGACATCTAATTTTTGGGTAAGGAAAATCATCTCCTGTTCCAGTCGATCAAAATCAGGATCTGCAACCACTTCAGCCAGACGTTCTTTAATTTTACCCCGAATACGTTCGAGTACTTCAGGCATTCTTTGATTAGCCGCCTCAACTAATAGTTGAATTTTTTTACAACGCTGCTTAATAAGCATCTCAAGTTGCAGCCCTTCCCGTTCTCTTGCCTCAATAAGTTGTTTAACTGCTGATTTGACTACACGTGTAATACCTTGCAATAAAGCTTGTTTATTTGTTTCAGCTTCCTGCTGAATACCTGGGTAATTCAACACATCAAATGCAGTAAAAGGGCGACCATTATGCATTAAATCTTCAATTTGAGAGGTTGCTTGCAATAAGGCTTTTACTGCCTCTTCATTAACTGTAATACGTTGTGTCTGTCCCTGTTGTTTTTTATAACTTAAGGCACACTCAATTTTTCCTCGTTTTACAGAGCTTGTGATAATAGGTCTAATCTCTGCTTCTAAAAACCGTAATCTTTCAGGCAATTTGAATGAAACATCACAATATCTATGATTAACTGATCGTAATTCACAGTTGACTGTTAAGTTATCTACTATTACTTCACCACTAGCAAAAGCAGTCATACTTTTTATCATTATTTATCCTATACTTGAGGAACCTGCATGAAATTCCTTGTTTTTAAACCAGTAATATAATTATCTATGGCTGAATATTACGATCCTGAAACCTACCAAAACGAATGGAATTACCTTCAATCTGGCACCATTATAGACCAGTATATGATTGAACGGGAATTAGCACATGGTGGTTTTAGTTCTGTTTATCTAGCGCGCCAATTAAGCGATCAAGTTCAGGTCGCCATTAAGGAATATCTACCCCGTAAATTTGCCCACCGTACTTGGAATAATATCGTTGTTCCCCACAGTGATAAAACTAAAACTCTTTTTTTAAAAGGGCGCGCACTTTTTTTTGAAGAAGCAAAAGTACTTGCTAAATTAAAACACCATAATATCGTCGACGTGACTAATTTTTTTCAAGAAAATGAAACTGTCTATATGGTGATGACTTATGACTATGGCGTTACTTTAGATAAAATAATTATTGATAAAAGCATTAATAAAGATGAAGCATTACTCATTTCTGTTTTTAAGCAATTATTAACAGGTATTGATGCTATTCACCAACAGCAAATGCTTCACTTAGATATTAAACCTGCAAATATTTTAATTCGCCCTGATTTTGATCCATTATTACTCGACTTTGGTGCCATTAGAGAGTATCCACATTGCAAAAAAACACAACAAACAAAAGTATTAACAACAGGGTTTTCTCCTATTGAGCAATATTCATCCGGATCACTAGGCCCATGGACTGACCTCTACGCTGTGGGAGCAAGCATGCGTTGTTGTCTAAGTGGAAAACGTCTGACCCCCGCTCCTGACAGAGCAAAAAAGAACACCATGATTCCAGCGGTAAAAGCTTATAAAAGAAAATTCCCCGAATATTTATTAAAAGCTATTGATTGGGCAATGGAAATTCAACCCGAAGATAGACCTCAATCTGTAGAAGCATTACAGAATGCTTTATTAAATAATTAAATCCGGTAAAGCACTAGGGGGACGATTAGAAAACAGTTATAATGTGCCGTTTTTTTAAAAGAGTAACGGCATGAGACCAAGTGGACGTAATCCTGATCAATTAAGAGATGTAAAATTCATCTGTAACTTCACAAAACACGCCGAAGGCTCTGTTATGGTTGAATTTGGAGATACTCGAGTACTTTGTACTGCCAGTGTAGAAAGACGAGTCCCCCGTTTTTTAAAAGGTAAAGGTGAAGGCTGGATAACTGCTGAATATGGTATGTTACCAAGATCAACCCATGAGCGTATGGGGCGCGAAGCCAGCAGAGGCAAACAAGGAGGCCGGACCTTAGAAATCCAGCGCTTAATTGGCCGTTCGCTACGTGCATCTATCGACTTAAAAGCATTGGGTGAACATACCATTACACTTGACTGTGATGTTATCCAAGCAGACGGCGGTACTAGAACTGCTGCAATTACGGGTGGATTTGTTGCCTTATCTATTGCAATCAATCACATGCTAGCTAAAAAAATGATCAAGAAAAACCCACTGCATGGGCAAATTGCATCTGTTTCTGTAGGTATTTATAACGGCATTCCTGTTCTTGACCTAGACTATCCAGAAGACAGCAATGCTGAAACAGATATGAATGTAGTGATGAATGAGGCGGGTGCATTTATTGAAGTTCAAGGCACTGCAGAAGGCCATGCTTTTAGAAAAGACGAATTAAATTCTATGCTTGAATTAGCAGAGCACGGGATCAATCAATTATTAGAAAAACAACGTGAAGCTTTAGCCGCTATTAATTAGCATGTAGGTTGGATTAAGTGAGCGACGAAACCCAACCCCTATTCACTCAACTTTAACGCACTATTATGCCTTTTTCAGATCATCAACAAATCGTTTTAGCCAGTGGAAATAAGGGGAAAATAAAAGAAATCCAAGCGATTCTTAAAGACCACCTCATTATTCCTCAATCTCAATTTAATGTAGAAGAAGCGGAAGAAACGGGATCTACCTTTGTTGAAAATGCCATCATTAAAGCACGTAATGCTGCTCTACATTGTAATTCTGCCGCCATTGCTGATGACTCAGGCTTAGTGGTTGATGCTCTAAAGGGTGCTCCAGGCGTAATTTCAGCGCGTTATGCTGGAGTAGGCGCCTCTGATCAAGATAACCTATTAAAATTATTAAAGGATTTACAAGGGGTACCGACAGAGCAACGTACCGCTCGCTTTGTTTGCGTTATTGTTTTAATGCGTCATGCTAATGACCCATTACCTTTCATTGCTCAAGGAACATGGGAAGGCGTTATCCTTGAGCGATCAGTGGGTGAAAATGGCTTTGGCTACGACCCTGTTTTTTGGGTACCCTCTCATCAAAAAGCCTCTGCCGAATTATCAGCTGAACTGAAAAACTCACTCAGCCATAGAGGTCAAGCACTAGCTCAGCTAACAGAATTATTACAACAAAATAAGCAATGAAAGCTGATGTTCTACAAGCGGCTAAACAGTTTAGCAGCACAGCTATTAAAGAAATAAGCACTTTAGGCAATGGCTTAATTAACGATACTTTTTTAATAAAAACAGAACTAAATTATTTTGTTCTACAACGCATTAATACCCAGGTTTTTCCAAAACCACAGCTGATAATGGAAAATTTAAGCGCGTTAAATAGGCATATTAAACAATCCCCTCATTCGGCTATTAAATTAAAAATTCCTAATTGTCTAAATACAAAAGATCAACAAGCTTCTTTCATTGATGATGAAAATAACTTCTGGCGTACTTTAGACTTCATTGAAAACTCAGTCAGCAACGAACAAATAACGAACAAAACACAAGCAGAACAAGTCGGATTCGCCTTAGGTCATTTTCATCGATTACTTCACGATGCAGACCTTTCTTTATTTCATGACACTTTACCTGGCTTTCATATAACGCCAGATTATTTTAATCATTACCAAAGCGTTAAAAACCGCAAATTCAAATCATCAAAAAATATTCAACAATGTAAAGACTTTATCAACCATTTTGAGCCTAAAATTAATAGCCTTGAACAAGCTAAACAGCAAGGTTTATTAATAGAGCGCATAACTCATGGCGACCCCAAGCTTAATAACTTTCTGTTTGCCAAGCACTCTAACCATATTATTAGCTTAATTGATTTAGATACGGTTAAGCCTGGGCTAGTTCATTATGATATTGCCGATTGCTTACGCTCTTGCTGCCATATTACTCAGTCAAACACCTTCGACCTTGATCTATGTAAACTAATTTTAAACAGCTATTTAAAAGAGACTGCAGACTTTTTTACGGAAGGTGATTATGCTTTTTTATATCCCGCCATTGAGTTAATCCCATTTGAACTCGGTTTACGCTTTTTTACAGACTATCTGCAAGGAAATAAATATTTTAAAGTTGACTCAGCCGAGCAAAATTTAGATCGAGCATTAGCCCAATTTCAATTGTGTAAAAACATTACTGAACAAGAAAAAAACATTAAGGATTGTTTTTATCAACAATAACAAGTAAAAATTCAGCCTATAATTCAAAACTATGGA
>CAZMQH010000140.1:0-5957 GCA_964568245.1 uncultured Methylomarinum sp. | reverse complement strand
ACCACCGTTATACCGACAGGGTAGTCCCCCCCCCCTTAATGTTATTGATACTGAGTGGTGTCTATATTGCTGAAATAAAAAGCAGCTGTTATAAATTGACGTATTTGCAACCGTGCGAAGATTCCTCCTAAAGAAACTGCTATAGTTTGATCCAATAGAACTTGTATACTTTGGACTTACCTAGTGATTAATAATCAATCAACTTTTAATGTTTTAGAAACACTGGGCGAAAGTATGCATGCAACTGTATACAAAGCCTCAGTAGATGGGAATAAAAACCAGTTTGTTGTTGTCAAAAAAATTAATGCTCAGTTTTGTAGTCATGAATTAATCCACTATTTACAGCAACAGGTTGATCAACTCAATGAGCTAGACCTACCCGATGTTATTGTCCCCGTTGTTTATAGCCAAAATATGGACTCACTTTGTTTGGTTCAACCTTGGTATCCAAGTTTTACCCTAAGGCGCTGGATACAACAACGAAATGATATTAATTTTGTTGAAATTCTGAAAATAATTATTGCTATTGCAGGACAGCTAGAACTCAGACATAGAGCAGGGTATATCCACAAGAGTATAAAGCCCAGTAATATCTTAATTGATGTCAATACTTTACAGGTCAATTTGATTGATGACGTTAGAGTATTAGATATCAATCAAATGAGTCATTTTATCTATCAAGATAGTTTTCGTATAGAAACACTGCCCTATTTATCCCCAGAACAAACGGGACGAATTAAACATACGGTTAATTATTCAACAGATTTATACTCTTTAGGGATGATTTTGTTTGAGTGTTTAACAGGACAACCTCCTTTTTTATTTTCTGATCCCATTGCTATTATCCATTCTCATTTAGCTGAAATACCATGCTTAGTGCAATCTATTAATTTTGATATTCCTGAGATTTTAGGAAAAATAACTGCAGAATTATTAGAAAAAGCACCTGAAAAAAGGTATCAGACAGCAACAGGTTTAGCTTATGACTTAAAGCAATGCCTTCATGATTGGGAAGCACATAAACATATAGGGCGATTTACTTTAAAACTGCATGATTTTAGTAACCGTATAACCATTCCTTCATTAATGGTGGGTCGAGAAATTGAAAAAAATAAATTATTAGCTAGCTATCAAAAATCTTGTACTGGCTTGTTTCATTCTGCACTGATTTCTGGTTTATCAGGGATAGGAAAAACGCGTTTAATCCAAGAGTTACAACTCCCTATTGTTCAACATAAAGGTTATTTTACGTCGGGTAAATTTGACCAGTTTAAAAAACATATCCCTTATAGCACTTTAATTCAGGCGCTTACTAAGCTTGTTAAGGTGTTTTTAACAGAAGATAATCAGCGCATTGATTATTGGCAACAAAGAATAAGCAGCCAACTGGGTGAACACGGGGAATTAATGACCGATTTAGTTCCCGAACTAGAGCTGATTATTGGAAAACAAGCAGATATAATTCCGTTGCCTCCTATTGAGGCACGTAATAGGTTTAATGACGTAGCAGGAAGGTTTATTGCCTGTTTAGCAAGTAAAGAGCACCCATTAACTTTATTTATTGATGATTTACAATGGTGTGATGGCGCGACTTTTGATCTATTGCAGCGTTTATTTGATAATGCTCTGGATTACCCCTATTTATACTGGATAGGGGCTTATCGACATAATGAAGTGGATGAAACCCATCGTCTGACTTATTTGATTGCCAGAATAAAAAAAATGAATAGACCTTTAGTTGAAATACGATTAAAGGCATTACAACGCTCAGATGTTAATCAAATGACGGCGTATATTTTAAATACTTATCCAACGCGAACAACTCAGCTATCAAATGTGATTTATCAAACATCTGCTGGAAATCCTTTGTTTGTTAATGAAAGTTTACGTTGGTTATATAGTTATAAACATCTACATCTTGCCAAAGATGGTGAATGGACATGGGATAATGAGCAACTGCGACATACTAATATTCCGGAAACAGCACTGGATTTATTTAAGGATAAGGTAGCAAAACAAAGTGATCAAGTTCGCAATTTATTAAGCATTTCCGCTTGTTTAGGGGCTAGTTTTGCTGCAAAAGAGCTAGCTTTGGTGGTTAAGATGGAATTGCCTATTTTATTTCAGGCTTTACGTGATGCTTTTGCTGATAATATTTTAATGCGAGAACATGAATATATTTTCTTTTTTCATGATCAAGTACAAGCTGCGGCAGAAAGTTTCTTAGATGACTTAAATAAACAACGCATTCATAAAAAAATAGCTTTAGCCTTTATTAAGGATATTCCTGCACAAAGCCAGATTGAACATTTAACTAATTTATTTTCCATTGTTGAACATTTATTACTAGGTCGAGAACCTGATCAAACTGATCAATCAAAAAAGCAGGAAGCTGAATTTAATTACCACGCTGGAGTTGCTGCTATGACTGCTTTAGCCATGGATAATGCAAACTTCTTTTTTCAACAAAGTTTACAGTTATTTCCCAACAAGTCATGGGACCAACATTATAGTTTTTTATTTTCATTGCATAAATACTTAGCACGTACTGAAATGGCTTTAGGTAATCAGCCGGCATCAGAAAAAATACTTAAAACTTTAATTACAGAATCAAAGAATGACTTAGATAGAATTGATTGTTTGTATGAGCAAACAACAGGATTGTCTTCAATGGGAAAATTTAAACAAGCGATTGAAGTAGGGAACTTGGGGCTTAGCTTCTTTAATCGACAAATTCCTGAAGATGATGAGTTAGCTTTAAAGAAATCAGCAGAGATAATTGAGCAGATTCATGGCGGGGATAATAATATCTGGCAACAGATACTGGATACTCCTCCCAGTGAAAATAGAGAAACCAAGATAGAAACAGGAATTTATAGTGAATTAATCCCTGATTATTACCTTTCTGGAATGGTGCCTCAGTTATATTTAGCGGCAATACAATCAACCCAAAATTGCTTGGCGGGTGGTGTTGATGAAACGGTTATTTATGGTTTTTCAATGGTCGGGTTATATCTACAGCGTAAAGGGCAATATGAAATGTCCTTTAACTATGAAGACTTAGGATTGTCTTTATCAGACCGCTATCCAGATACCTTTGGTGCGACAAAAGGTATTAACGGTATTTTATGGACAAATATGCATAACCGTCGTAATTCTGAATATATTATCGAACAATGCCAGAAGAATATTTATAGAGGTAAAAACTGTGGCGATTTATACAATGCCGGATTATCCTATGGCCCCTATATTTGGCATCTTATTAATCAAGGACAAGACCTTAAACAAGTCACCAAGGTTGCCGAGGAGTGTAGTCGTTTTTCAGAAAAATTTAATTTATCTCTTTCCTTAGGTTTAGCGCAAAGTGCCATAGCTGGCTGGTCTGATTTAATGGTGACAGGTAAGGATACTTACACTACAGAACAGATAAATGAAAAACTAATACTGTGGGAGCATGATAAACATGTGGTTTCCATTGGAGGATATTATACGCTTAAGGGAATTAGTCATTATTACTTAGGCGACTATATTGCTTCCGAGCAAGCACTCACAAAAGCTAAGCCTTATTTACGTGGTTTGAGTGATAATATTCTTAATCGGCTTTGGTATGTGTTTTGGTTTGTTAATGCCTTAAGGTTACAAAAAACTATAGTAAATAAAGAGAAGCAGGGATTAAAAAGCTGTTTAAAACAAGTTAAAACTTGGTCTAATTTAGGGCCTATTTTAAAACCTTATTTTTTATTGATGAAGTTGGAAAATTGTATTCATCAAGGCGACTTTAGTAATTTTAGACGTTATGCATTTGATGCTATTGATTTAGCCGTTAAAAACCAGTTTACCTTATTAGAAGCTTATATTAATGAAAGGTTGGGGCAAGTCTGTATTGAGCAACAACATGAGCATGCAAATTATTTTCTAAAAAAATCCGTTATCCTTTATCGTTCATGTGGCGCTTATGTTAAAGAAAAACAATTGTGTGATATTTTTTCTTTATCACCGATAAAAAAACAGCAACAAACAGATCAATCGCTATCAGAAATTTTAGATGTGAATTATTTATTAGATGCAACACGTAGTATTACTCAACAATTGGATTTTAATCTGTTATTAAGCACAATTTTACAAGCTGTTATGGAAAGGTTAGGGGCAAAAACAGCTTATTTATTAATAGAACATAACCAGCAACTAGAGGTCATGGCTCGAGGGGATAAACATGATTTTGTTGAAGTGAAAATAAAAACAGAGGAAAAAATAGCAACTGAAAATTTAAGCATGGCTATTGTTAATTATGTTTTCAGAACGGCTCAAATGTTGGTGATTAATAATGCCAGTGATCAAAGTGACTTTAATACCGATATCACGGTACAAAAACAGCAGCTAAAGTCTATACTTTGTATACCTTTGGTATTAAAGCAACAGGTTCTAGGGGTGTTGTATTTAGAAAATAAGTTGATGCCAGCTGTTTTTACTCGTGATCAGATTGAATTGACTAAATTATTAACGGCACAAGCAGCCGTCGCGCTACAAAACACAATGCTAATTAGGGATATGCAGCAAAATCAAAGAGAAATTGAATCCTTAAATATAAATTTGGAACAGCGTGTAGATGAACGTACAGCAGAACTTAACCGGGTAAATGAGGAACTTAATAATTTTGCTTATGTTGTATCTCATGATTTAAAAGCACCATTACGCGCAATAAATCAATTATCAGGGTGGATTACTGAAGATTATGCCTCATCATTTGATGCTGAGGGGCTGCAGCAAATGGAATTAATATGTAGCCGTGCAAAAAGGATGCATGAGATGATTGATGGGATTCTTCAATACTCTCGTATTGGTAGGATTAAGAACGATGCTGAAGAGGTAGGCCTTGTTGAAGTAATTAATGATGTTATTCATTTGATTGCACCACCTGAAAATATAAAAATAAATATTGTTACCCCATTTCCAGTGATTAACGGTGAGAGGTTGAGGCTTCATCAAGTTTTTCAAAATCTAATTGATAACGCTATTAAATATAATGATAAGAAAATAGGGGTTATAGATATTAGCTGTATAGAAGAAGACAATACTTGGCAGATAGCTGTTAAAGACAATGGGCCAGGCATTGCTAAAAAGTATCAGGAAAAAATATTTCAATTATTTCAAACATTAAAGCCTAAGGATCAAGCTGAAAGTACAGGCGTTGGACTCAGTATAATTGAAAAAACAGTAGCAAACTGGGGCGGAACCATTTGGATTGAGTCAGAAGAAGGCAAGGGAAGTATCTTTATTTTTACTATACCAATAGTTGCCTAAGGATTGAAAATTGAATTTAGCTAAAAAGCAGATGTTTTTTATTTTGAATGCTAAGATATTGCTTACATTTTAGCGGTGTATATATCACAATGTTATTGTTTATGTTTGTACAGTGTAGAGTCATAAGTTTAATGAAATTTTATTAATGAGTAGTTTACAGTCCATTTTATTAATTGAAGATGATCAAGTTGATATTATGACCGTTAGACGCGGATTTAAAGAACTTGGTGTTCTAAACCCATTGTTGGTAATGCATAATGGGGAAGAGGCACTTAATTATCTGAATAATACTGTTAAAGGCCTTCCTGCTGTCATTCTTTTGGATATTAATATGCCAAAAATGAATGGACATGAATTTTTAGCATCGTTAAATAAAAATACAGTGTTTAATAATATACCGATTATTATGTTGACGTCTTCAAAAGAACAGCAAGATGTTGATAATAGTTTTGAACAAGGTATTTCGGGGTATATTTTGAAGCCAGTAGATTATCAACAGTTTCTTTCCTCCATACAAGTGCTCAGTCCTTATTGGACATTGAAAGGGTAGTTGTTTTGAAACGAATATGTTTACTCTTAGTTGAGGATGATGTGAGTGACCAACTAGGAGGCTGTCCGAGAATAGAAAACCTGCTACGGAAAAAGCCCTTTTGGCC
>CAZMQH010000139.1:3472-5964 GCA_964568245.1 uncultured Methylomarinum sp. | reverse complement strand
CATAACTTCGCATAATCAGGTCCGGCATTATGTATATTAATGCCTGTGGAGAATGTCAGCCCACAGGCGTTATTGTGCATAATCCGTATTATGCGATGTTTTTTTTACCGCTACGTTGATTTAATTCTCTATGATATCAATCTGTCTAACAAAATAACTTAGTCGCAATAATCCGCGAAGCGGTACGGGTTCCTATGACACCCGTACTTTACCGTCGACATCATCGGTAACTTTATAATTATTCATTTATTTTTATTCCTAAGTCGTCTATTTTTACATTTTCTAAACATTCATCTATTAAGAAATTCACTATATCGGCTTCTGTTATTATTTCTTTTTTTTCTAATGTTAGTTCTAAAGATTTTTCTTTAAGTAATTCTGATCTATCTTTTCTTATTCTAATCGCTGTAATTAATTTTGCCATTTTGCGCCTCTTTATAACAAGTTATATTTTAACTTGTTGACAGGTTAACAAGTTTTTTGTTACTCTTTATCCCTATTGTTAACAAGTAATTTGTTATTTAACTTATGGAGCGCACGCCATGACAACAGATATTGATTCAAAATTAACTAATGATGCTATAGAACGCCTTGAGGCTTCTATCTCTCTCTTGTTAGAAAACATCCCTATTAATTCTATTCTTTATTTAGAGATTTCATTAGCTTCTATACATTTAGTTAAGTCACGCCACTTATTAAAAAATTCTGACAATAGTTTAGCTCTCTTCACTGTTCGATCTAATGGGGTTCTCAGAATATGACAAATCAAGAACGAATTAAAAAATGTTTAGATTTAATTTCTCAACTTAATTCATTACCTACATTTCAAGTTTCATTAAATTCTGGCAATAGTGCGCCGCTTCCATCTGTGCCAGTGGATGATGGAAGCACTACTATTCATCAACATCATATTCTTTTCTATTCTCCTAATCGTCAATTGATGACGGTTAAATCGTCTTTTAAACGCCCCCATCTTGTTTATAAACAAGTGCATAGCTCATGCGTTAGATGTTTTTTTCCCTCTATCGTTTCTATTCGTTACCCTAAGCGCAAAAAATCTATTGAGGTTCACCATTCTGTTTGTGAAAAAGGTTGTGTAGAGGTTCTAATTGTTAATCGTATTAACTCCGACCTTTCTTACCTTTATTTTTGATATGTTTGAGCATATTCAGCTAATTGATGGTCTTCACTGTTATCAAGATTATTCCCACGATCTTCCGAATCTTGGTGATGTTTTCAATATTACTTATGATGCTCAATCTGGTGAAGTTATCCACGAGTCTCAACCATCTTTTAAATTTGAAGGCTCGCACACAACCAGTATTAAAATTAGCATTTCGGGTCGCAGGGTCACTATTACTCGTGGCAACCCATCAAAAATAAATCGCTTAGATAATCTTTTCGGGCATACGACAATTGATTCTTGCTTTTATACCTACAATCATATTTTATTATCTCTTGGTCTTCCGCCTTTTACGAAATGCACTTTTATTTCTCATACTCAAGCCAAAGATGGTAAACGTGTTTTATTGTGTTCTGATGGTGCAATTATTACCGAGATTCATACCACCACAAACAAAGCAGTAGGGAAGGGCAATGTTAGTGATTATTTACGTGGTATTTCAACACAACGTCTTAGAAATTCTATTCCTCATCTTATGCCTAATGGTTGCACTGTTCAGTGGTTATCTAAGCTTGGTAATGCCGCTTTGGTGCATAGTTCAGTCTATGACAAAGCCAACGAAATACAACTTCATCAATTGCCAAAAATAAAAAAATTGTATGGAGATGATTCGCCTCAATATCGAGAATTAAAAAAAGTCCACCAATATTGTATTGACAATGGTGTAGCACGTTTTGAAAATAAACATAAATCTGCAAGCTTACGCAAACAAAAATTACAATTCTGGGGCATCTCAGACCATACGCAACTAGACAAACAACAACTAGAATTTTTAGAAATAGATAAACGACTCAGTGTGAATACCATGACTATGCAAACAATATCAGAACTATTAAAAGAAGAAGGTGTATGTAAATCAACTCAGTCCGCCAATGCTACAGCAGGCTATTATTTTATGTGGCTTCAAGGTCAATCTTTTGATTTAAGTAATCGTAATGTACAGAACCACCGCGCACGCTTACGAAAAATCAAAATAGATATTGCTGAAACTTGCGATATTACCAAACATTCAGCCATACGAATTAAAGAAATTCGTGAAATTCATGTACAGGAATTAGCCATCCCTTCTTGGTATAAAATGCCACAATCTAATTTTTTAAGGCTTGTTTCTTAAATTAATTTATCAACTTACTAATTAAATAAAAAAATATTATGTTTATAGAATTTGAAAATAACACACCTATTGACAACTCTTTTCCGAACAATAAAAAAGATGATGGATCAAGATGGTATACCCGAAACCAATCAATTTTACTTTTTAAAGATTTATCAAAATACCCTGATAAAGCCAGCCTTAATTTAGTTTTTT
>CAZMQH010000139.1:0-3372 GCA_964568245.1 uncultured Methylomarinum sp. | reverse complement strand
GTCTGTTTTGAATTAATTTTAATTTACAGGTTTTTTTGCTTACCTTTTTAAAAGCAATATTTTAAGGTTATAAAAATGAAAAATTACACAAAATTAGGTTTAATCGCTGTTGGTCTTGTTGCTTCTGTTTCTTCTGTCAATGCCGCTGTTGATGTTGGTGTAACAACTGCATTAACAGATGCTGGAACAGATGCGGCAACCGTTGGTGCGGCTGTTCTTATCGTTTTGGTTGGTGTTGCGGCTTTTCGTTATATTCGTAAAGCACTTTAGTTTATGGGGAGGGGAAACCCTCCCTTTTTTATTATGAAATTATATAAGCAATATTGTTATGAAAATCTGGGTGATGTTAGACGATCTATCTTATCTCAAATGTCTATCGATGGATTTGGAATAGTTCAGTCTGTTACTTCCTCATCAGGTGTTATAACTGTTAATTATCTCGATCCCTCTAACTCTGTTAATTCGTTCACTTTTCGGCCTCCGAATTGCGATACTTTAGGTTATGACAATAGTTACACTGGCATTTCAACAACTGACGCTATTGAGTTAGGTTCAATGTTTACCGCTGTCCTAGTGATTGCGTGGACTATAAAAATAATACGCAGGGCTTTATAAAATGGATATTACTTCAGGTTTAATTATTTTAGCAATGGTGGGGGCAACATGGATTACGCTTTCAAATTAATTTTTTCTTTATTTCTCCTTTTTTTTTCAACATTTTCTTATGCTCTTGGTCCGTCCACATCTTTTAAACCAACCTCAATAAATTCTATTATTAGCCGTGGCTCTTTCGGTGCTGTTGTTGATGTTGTTTTTGAAGCATCTGTAGGAGGCAGGAATAAAGTTTACGGTAAAAGACCTGTTACTCTTAGCAAGGCTATTATTGGTGGTGCTTTAAAATCAAGGGCTTTTACTCCTTGGGGTTTGGGTCTTTCTGTTGCTGTTGCCGCCGCTGGTTATATTTTAGATGATTCAACAGGAACTGTTTATCTTGAGCCAGTTGGTGATATTGCTTTAACTGGTTTTTGTGGATTTAATCGTTCATTTACTGGTTCTCTCTCTTCATGTATTGCTGTTCGTCCCAATCATTCCTCAGGAACTTCATACTCTTGCTCTGCTGTGGGAATGAATACATGCACAGATATTCTTGCTCCCAATGGTGCAAATGTTTCTTTTTTTGCATCTAATGGCGTTCCTGCTACTGCTCCTGTCTCTGTATCCAATGATTCATTTTTTGATATTGTTTCTGATTCTATTAGTGATGATGAATTGATTGATGTTTTAACTGATCCTGAAACTCAACATCCTTATTCTGTTCTCGATCCTATCGAGTCGATGGCTCAAGAAATGACCGATGATTTTAGAGTTGCTACTCAGCCAAAAACTGTTAGTACAAAGACGACAACTGATACTCAAGTTAATACTCAAGTTGGTTTAGACCCCGCCGCTTCTCCTGAAACATCTGTTGATACCGTTACTGATTCTCAATTTTCTACTGATCCGACAACGGGTATCGAAACTGAAACCGCTACAACTACTGAAACTACTACCGTTACTGATCCCGTTAATGATACTGAGACAGTCACTACAAAAACAACAACTATTGATACTGATACTCCTGTAGCTCCTGATGGTTTTAGTCCTAAAGAAGACGAAACTGATATTTGTCAAAAATACCCAACTGCCCTTGGTTGTCAACGGCTTGGTAAAATGTCAAAAACTCCACCTATTTCTTCTTTAGATGTTGAGTTTGAATATGACGTAGTTTTCTTAACCTCATCTGCTTCATGTCCCTCTCCTAATGTTTTTACTGTTTCTGGTCGTTCAATGTCTTTTAATAATTCTGCTATTTGTGATTTTGCGATGGGTATTAACCCAATTGTTATTTTAATTTGTTCCGTTATCGGTATTTATATTGTGAGTGGGGGGGTCAGAAATGGGTAGTTTAGCGGCTTTGTTGGGTAGTTTTGCGACTGGTTTTGCTCCTCGTGTTCTTGCTTCCCTTGGTATGGGATTTGTCAGTTTTGCTGGATATTCGTTCTTACTGAGCCAGTTAGTTGAAGTTGCCGTCAATAATTGGGGAGGTATAACTGGTGATACTCTAGGTTATTTATCGCTATCTGGTTTTCCTCAAGGTCTTGGTATTATTCTCGGTTGCGTTGTTCTTCGGGGTTCGTTGATGGGTCTTGCTACCCTTGGTAAAATTAGTTAATGGCAATTTGCAATTTAACAACAGGTGTTCCAGGCTCTGGCAAAACTGCTCATGCAATGGTAAATATGTTAAAAGCGGTTGACGATGGCCGTCCTATTTATGTTCATGGAATACCAAATCTAAAAATTAATCATACTGTTGTTATTTGTGACTCCACTGTATGTACCGTATGCCCTGATAAACCCATCGAACCTCCTCCGTTTGATTTTGTTGAAGTTCCGTTTAATGATCCAATACAAAAAAGCATTTATAGAAACCAATTAAAAAATTATGAATCTTCGATCCGTCTTTTTAAATCTCATTTACTTCGCTATGAAAAACTACTAAAAGCCGATCAATGGCATATTTGGGCCCCCGATGGTGCTTTTATTTTTTATGATGAAATTCAATTTGTATACCCCCCTCGATCTAGCTCTTCAAAGTCCCCCGACTCTGTTTTAAATTTCACTACGCATAGGCACAAAGGAATAGATTTTTTTCTCATTACTCAATCACCTTTATTGTTTGATAAACAGGTTCGCCTGCTTGTTGGAAAACATATTCACCTTCGCCCTACGTGGGCAGGTCGCTATCAATATGAATACCCTGAATGCAATGATAATGTTAAAAGTACTGCGCTTGCTGTAAAATCTAAATATAAATTGGATAAAAAAGTTTTTTCACTTTACAAGTCTGCTTCACTTCACACAGATAATTCAAGAAAAATCCCCACCGCTTTATATTTAATTATTTTTGTTTTTATTGCTTTTGCTTTGCTTGGCTATAGAATTAATGACCGTTTGTTGTCTTCTTCAGTTCCTAAAGTAGAAAATGATGTTTCTGAAAATCCTAATCTTTTAACGACTTTAGAATATTCTGAATTAAATGATCCTGTTCTCGATGAGCAACAAATTATTACTGTACCTGAACTTGTCAAATATTCTTATTCTTCTATTGATCCATTAAAAATTCAAAATTTACCAACCCCCTGTCTAGTCATTTCTTCAGATCGTGTTCGTTGTACTGTACCAAAATCATTAACTAATTCGTTTCATTTTAGTTTTTGCAATAAAAGTAAATGTTATATAGAATTTTATATAAAAAAAGACGTTCCAAAACAAAATTTCACTGCTTCACGTCAACCAGTACCCACGCAATTGTTTTAAAAAAAAACCAAACCG
>CAZMQH010000138.1:0-6003 GCA_964568245.1 uncultured Methylomarinum sp. | reverse complement strand
TTTAGATCGAATTTTTTTACAATAATATTAATTTTCTCAGTTTTTTGGCTGGAAATTCTAGAAAGTAGAAAAAAAGCCATATTCTTAATGCTCCGCTAAATCAAATAGATATTAGTTACTTAAACCCAGATTGCTATTTTACATCATCATACAAAATAACTTTCCATTTTCTATCAAGGTATTACGTGCTAACTTAATTAAGAGAATACATCAATCCAGCAGGATTTCTCATTAAACTCGGATCGACACATTATCTGAATATTTTAACTCTTACTAATAAGAATCACACCAATAATAACTTGGATAGCACCTATTAATCGAATAAAACTAATCTGCTCCCCTAAAATAAAATAGGCCAGTGCCATCGTAAAAATAAAACCCAGACCAACAAAAGGATATGCTTTACTAACATCTATATTAATTAAAACCGCTAGCCAAACAACCGCTCCCAAAGCATACATTCCCAAACCTGCAAAAACGTAAATATTAGTCGCTATTAACCAAATTTTTTGTATCACTGTTTCAGCTTGTTCAGCAATTAGTTTGTATTTCATCATGCCAACTTTTAATGTAATTTGTGCAAAAGCTGATAAAAAAACACTAACTAAAATATAAATAAAAACCTTGATTGTCATAATAATATGGCACTAACTATAATAACTAAAATACTTATGATGCATAATAAACTCCCAGTGTCTTTTATAGCAAAGACAATAGGGTCATCATGCATTTCATCTCGAAATGTTTTAATCCATATTCTTCCAATCCAATAGAGTAATAATGGACAAATTAGCCATAATAACTCTGGATGAGAATAATGGCTAATACTTTGTGTATCATTAAAATACAAAACGATCACTAGTACACTTATAAATCCACTGCATATTCCCATACTTGCTAAAATATGAGAATCTGACACCGCATAACCTCTTCCTGAGGTTCGTGTTTTTTTCTCAATATTCAATGTTTGCAGTTCACTGCAGCGTTTTACAAGTGCTAAACTTAAAAACATAAACATTGAAAAAGCAATTAACCATACGGAGAGGGTAATATTTATAACCAATGCACCTATAAAAATTCTTGTGGTATATAATAATGCCAGTGAAATAGTATCAACTAATATATATTTTTTAAGTTTAAACGAATAGGTTAATGTTAATAGTAAATAAAATAATAGTCCGAATACAAAAGATATATTTATATTAATTGCTATTACTAATGAGCCGATAAATAAAATAAAAGCAATTAAAATAGCCGTTGGAATAGCTAGGTTCCCAGAAGCAATGGGGCGATTCCTTTTCCTGATATGTTCTCTGTCATGGGGAATATCCATAAGATCATTGACTATATAAGTTGCAGAGGCAAGCAGGCTAAATGAAACAAATGCTATGGCAACCTCTAGTAATGCTTGTGTATTAGTGAACTGTTGCGACATTAATAACGGCACAAAAAGTAAACTATTTTTGACCCATTGATGCATCCGTATCGCTTTTAAGATAGCACTCCCTTTATAATTGGAACTTTCAAAAACTTGTGTAATATTATCTATTCGAACCATGCGTTTTTTTAGTCCATACGTGGGACTTACTATTATTGATTCTTGTGCATGAGAAAAAATCAACATATCTATAACTGCATTTCCTGCATAAGAAAATTGCTTTGACTCATTTCTTATATAGCTTAATTTTGTACTCCCCGATACATTCTGATCAGCGGTACTTGCTATAACTTGGCTAAAGATACCAAGATAACTGGCAATTGCAGAGGCGTATTTTTCTGTAGTTGCAGTAGCTAATATTATTTGGCGACCTAGTTTTTTTTGATCCTTTAAATAATTTAAAAATGGAATATTGTATGGTAATGTCTGCGGGTTAATTTCGACTAACTTTGAAATTTTATGCTTTAAATTAGCTTTGCCTTTGATTAACCAGAAAGGGAGTATAAAGAGATATAAAAAATTCCGCTTTATAAGTAATAAAATAGACTCGTATAAAATATCAGTTTTAATCAATGTTCCGTCCAAATCGACATAAAGATCATTCATAGTATTTCATCCTCTCATTTTTAACATCGTAACTAGTTTTCTTTTCAACAAGATGGTGATCTAGTGTATAGATAATCACAAATATGGCATAGAGAAAATCAAAATATGCCACACTTACTGTTCCCCCTGAAACACAGTAAGCAACAATAGAAACTCTCAACATCGCAAGCAAAGTAAAAATCCAATCATCCATTTTATTTTTTATTGCTCTTCTTGTAATAAGGCCAATTTTGACATAAGCTGAGAATAAAATGAGCATAAACAAAAAAAGCCCAACAAAACCATGATCACTTAACACCTGAAAATAAAAACTATGTGCAGCTCGGACAGGTTCATAAAAATTCACATCAGGAGTTAGAATAAAATCTAAAGTATGATAATTCGGGACATATTGTTGCCAGGTCAATAGGTTTTCTACTACTTTAAACCCCCCACCAAAAAAAGGGTTGTCTATTGCAATAAGAGTACACATTTTCCATACTATTACCCTGTGCATAAAAGAACCATCTTCTTCGGCATGTTCTACTGTGTCCATACGCCCAAACCACTCTTCTGGTAATAAATTCATTGCAGCAATAATAATCATTGATATTATAAAAATCCAAAGCAACTTTCTTTTACTACTTTTTATGGCAAAAACAGTTAGGACGGCTAAACCAACAAAACCCGATCGCGAATATGTACTAATAAGGCCTAAAGTCGCAAATGCAATCACGGCAATTAAGCCTATTTTAATTAATTTATGTTTTGTTTGTGTTACTAGGTAAAAACCCATTGGCAATATGACTAATATCATTACTGCAAAGAAATTATTATCGCCAGATATTCCACTCAAGCCCCCTATCCTATGAGCACCACCAGAAACAACAAATTTCACGCCTTCTCCAGCTGCTAAAGCCCCTATTGATAAAACAAGTAGCCACAACATAAAATCAATATGTCGCTTACGCTGCAAAATCGCTATTGCAAAGAAATAAAATATAATAATCCGCATGAACTCATTCCATTTTATCCATACAGTATCTATATGTGCATTACTTAAGATTGAAGATATAGTCGTCCAAATAAAAAAAATGAGAATCAACCCTGAGAGTTTATCTAAAGTAAATTTTGGCTTATTTTTACTAAAAAAATAAGCCAAAATAGTAATGATTGCAAATAATCGGTTATAGGTTATGGATGATGCAAACCCGTAAACCAGCTGATTAATATTAAAAGCTGATGTCCACAACCATAATCCAGCGCCAATAAAAGGTCGCTTAAAAGCATAAAAGCATAATATAGGCAATAAACCTACTAATACAAGATCACGCATATGCTTTATTCATCATCTTGTTCTTCTTTACTAGCCCAATAACAAATATATGTTATTGAAATTAATTGCATACCAAACATAAAAGTTTCTATCATTTTTAGTATTTATAAAGTTAGGGTTAATTTGGGTGCGGCTTAAATATAATGTGACGACGAGAGAATGTAGGTTCACTGTTTCTAAGTTACTAAATTAGAACAATTCTCTTGATGGAGCGCAGCCGTTAATTTCGATTGATTGAGTGAGGCAAGAGATAAGTCCCTACACCAATCGTATAGTACATCATTATCAATTTTAATCAATGTCTTCAAAAATTCAAGTTTCTTTCTCTATTACCTGCCAAACATAAATGCTCGCCTCCCCCCTCAACCGCCTTTTTTCAAAGGTGAAGGCTATATAATATATTGCAGAATCAATATGTAGTAAGTTCATAGCCATGATGTTTTATGTTATGTTAAGTACCTAACTTATCTTTAAACACAGAGTACAAGCTCAATGATTACTGATGCGAGAATACTAGACCAAAACCAAATTATAGAAACTGATCTATTAATCATTGGCGCAGGCCCTGCTGGTATCACAATTGCGCAGAATCTTGCAGGATCAGCTATTCGGATCACCCTGTTAGAAAGTGGTGGCGAAGGCTATGACTATGATGCCCAAGACCTTAATCGTGGTGCCATTACGGGTATACCAGCTGTACCTCTTGATGCTTCACGCTTGCGCTTGTTTGGAGGCACATCTAATCATTGGGCTGGATGGTGCAGACCACTTGAAAGGGAAGACTTTGAAACTAGGCAAGACTGGCCTGAAAGTGGCTGGCCAATTTCTCTAGACGACCTCAAACCCTATTATAATGCTGCAACTAAGATATGTCAGTTGCCAAGTGAATCTTTTGATGACCTGAAATTTTGGCAATCTCAATTAGGTGGCAGCCAGCTCAAAAAACTGAATTTAGATGCAAGTCGTCTATTAACTAGTATTTTTCAAATCAGTCCACCTACACGATTTGGAGAAGTTTATCGCCAAGACCTTCAGCAAGCAAAAAATATAAATGTTCTGCTAAATGCCACTGTTTTAGAGTTATTAAATTCAGCTGATAGTGCTATCAATTCTTCAATAAAAAAAGTATCGGGTGTTAGAGTTAGTACATTGGATGGCAAGCAATTCACTGTCAAAGCAAAAGTCATAGTCTCGGCTGTTGGGGGTATTGAAACTTCTCGCCTATTGCTGCTCTCTAATAAATTACATCCTAAAGGTGCGGGTAACGAAAATGATCTAGTTGGAAGGTATTTCATGGATCACCCATGGTTGCAAGCAATCAGTTACCTTAGGTTTAATAAACCTGGGACTAATTGGCCTCTGTATTTTGATAAAACTAAAGTTTCTAACACTCGCATTTTTGGTACTCTAACACCAGCCCCTGAACTAAAACGATCAGCTCAAATAGGGGGATTTCGCCTATGGCTACAGCCATCCACTGTTTCTACTGTAGGCATTGATTCTGCAAGAACCATTTTAAACCAGCTAAAACAGGGACAATTGGCTGATCATCTAGGTGATCATATAGCTAACCTATATGCTGATGCTGATATTCTTGCTGATGTAGCCTATAAAACCTTATTCCAAGTCTCTCGATCTCCATTCGGAAATAATCCAAAACCTAAATCCAATCTCCCTTACCTTGGTACATTTATTGATCTTAATATTGAACAGCGCCCTAATCCAAATAGCCGTTTAATGCTGGATTCATCTGTTGATGCACTAGGTCAGCAAAAAATTAAATTGGACTGGCAATTGAGTGAAACCGACTGGCGTACAGCAACAACTGCCTTAAACATTGTCGCTCAAGAATTTGGCCGTATTGATGCTGGCCGTGTACATGTTCCACTTGAAGGAATAAAACCAAATTGGCCCCCTCTAATAACCAGTAGTAATCATCATATGGGAGGAGCCCGCATGGCATCAGATCCTAAATGGGGCGTGGTTAATGTTGATTGCCGCGTTCACTCTATAGATAATCTATATATAGCAGGCAGCGCAGTATTTCCAACATCAGGATATGCTAACCCGACCTTAACCATCGTTGCATTATCATTAAAACTTGCAGATCATTTACGTGGAGTTTTATCATGAAAAGTCTGAAATATGAGAATAAAACAACTCAACCAGATATCAACCGACGAAATTTCATCTACTCAGGTTTATCGCTTACAGTGGCTGGAAG
Organism: uncultured Methylomarinum sp.; assembly: GCA_964568245.1. GTDB lineage: Bacteria > Pseudomonadota > Gammaproteobacteria > Methylococcales > Methylomonadaceae > QPIN01. The sequence continues at coordinate 420 of CAZMQH010000138.1, read as the reverse complement.
CTTTGTTGCCACCAGCAATGTGAGGATTCAAAAAACACAGGAAGAAAAACTACTTTCCATTCTGAATACCAGATCATCAATATCTATTGGTCTAGCACTAATGAATACATCCAACAATGAATTACACACATCAAATCTGATAAAAGCAATTTTAAGTCGTCTGGGTCTTTCTCCTGATACTCTTAATTCAATCACCACAAATGCTCTCTCTACTCGACTCAAACAACAAACAATTAATGATTTTGACTCAGGTCTTTTTATTAACGCATCAGGCTGGATACTCGGACTAACAGAAGCTCAGCTTTGTAGTCTGGCGGCTCAAAAATATACTCGTCTTACTGCTGCCATTAAAAACTAACACAACGACATCCGAGAATATATGACAAACCCTAAGATTACATCACTAAACAAAGCCCAGAT
>CAZMQH010000137.1:0-6030 GCA_964568245.1 uncultured Methylomarinum sp. | reverse complement strand
CAGGAGCAAAAAGACAAGCAAGGTGGGTATATTCATTGCTTGTAAGTTCCTAAGGTTAAATTATAACTAAGTTATCTCTATGGATAAGTTCTGCGTCATCAGCGTAGCCAAGTATGTCTTGAAAATCAGAGCTGGATTTTCCTAAGATTTTTTGGCTATCCTTTGCGCCGTAATTAACTAAACCACGGGCGACTTCAGCGCCATCTTCAGTGAGGCATGAAACCAAGTCTCCACGTTGAAATCCCCCGCTAATGGATTTTACACCCACAGCAAGTAAACTTTTTCCTGCGTTTTTTAAGCTGTTGACTGCGCCGTCATCAAGAACAAGGGAGCCTTTTAATTGTAGTTGACCTGCTAACCATTGTTTTCTTGCGGCTAGAGGTGCTATGTCTGGTGTTAGGTAGGTGCCGAGTTTTTGGCCTGATATTATTTGGGTGATAATATTTTTTTCGCTTCCCGAAACAATAACCGTTGCCGCACCAGAGCGTGCAGCAAGTCGTGCAGCGCGAACTTTGGTATACATTCCGCCTCGCCCGAGGCCGCTACGGCTTTCGCCGGCAACTTCATCTAGTAATGAGTCATTAACGTTAGCAGTTGAGATTAATTTTGCATCGGGATTGATTCCAGGGTCTGAGTCAAGAAGCCCTGCTTGGTCAGTTAAAATGATCAGTAAATCGGCTTCAATAAGATTGGCAACCAGTGCTGCTAATGTATCGTTATCGCCAAAGCGAATTTCTTCGGTTGCTACCGCATCATTTTCATTAATAACAGGGATAACGCCAAAATCTAGTAAGGTTAATAGAGTGCTTCTTGCATTTAAGTAGCGTTGGCGATTGGAGAGGTCTTCGTGAGTTAGAAGCACTTGTGCGGAATTAATATTATACTTTTGAAAATTATCTTCAAAAGCTCTGACTAATCCCATTTGTCCGACAGAGGCGGCGGCTTGTAATTCGTGTAAAGTTGATGGGCGTTTTTTGAGTCCTAGGCGGCTGATGCCTTCAGCAACCGAGCCAGAAGAGACCAGTACTACATCTTTACCTTGCTGGCTGACTTGAGCCATTTGCTCAACCCAGGCGGCGATAGCGGTTTTGTCTAGCCCAAGACCGCCGTTGGTTAAAAGGGAGCTACCAATTTTTACAACAATGCGGTTGGCTTTAGATAATTCACTTCTGCTCATCGCTCTTTTCCAGTTTTTTCTGGTCTAGGAAATCCATAATGGCGTACATTAATTTTTGAGTGCCTTGTTTTTTGAGTGCTGAAATTTCAAAAACAGGGCCTTTCCATTCCAGTTCATCGACAATAGCTTGGCAATGTGTCTCGCTTTCTTCACCAAATAAGCGATCTATTTTGTTTAGTACCAGCCATCGAGGCTTGTTTGCTAAATCATCACTCCATTTTTGTATTTCTTTGGTGATTTTTCTAGCCGCCTCAACAGGCGTGTCATCCGATTCGTAGGGCTGTACATCAATAATATGTAATAGCAATCCAGTACGAGATAGATGCCTTAAGAATTGTAAGCCTAGGCCCGCGCCTTCAGCTGCACCTTCGATGACACCAGGAATGTCGGCAATAACAAAGCTACGCAAATCGTCTACCCGTACAACCCCCAAATTAGGATGCAATGTAGTAAAAGGGTAGTCTGCTACCTTGGGTTTAGCTGATGAGACTGAACGAATTAGGCTGGATTTTCCAGCATTTGGTAGACCTAGTAATCCAACGTCGGCAATAACCATTAATTCGAGCTTTAAGGTTCGAATTTCGCCTGGTTTTCCTTTGGAAAATTGTTGTGGAGTTCTGTTTACACTGCTTTTAAAGCGGGTGTTTCCTAATCCGTGAAAGCCGCCTTTAGCAACAAGTAGGGTGTCACCTTCTTTCGTTAGGTCGCCAATTTTTTCATCGGTATTGGTTTCATAAACGATGGTGCCAGGAGGGACGGAGATGTAAAGGTCTTCCCCTTTTCGTCCTGTGCAGTCACGGCCCATGCCATTTTGACCGCGCTGAGCTTTATGTAGGGAGTTGTAGCGAAAATCCGCTAGAGTGTTTACGTTTTCGGCAGAAACTAAATATATGCTCCCTCCATCACCTCCATCACCTCCATCTGGGCCGCCCATCGGGATGTATTTTTCTCTACGAAAGGTTGCGACACCGCTACCGCCAGTGCCAGCTTCCACTCTAATTATAGCTTCGTCTACAAATCTCATTTTTTTTCTTGAGTGTATGGGATTTCGGTTCAGAATAACCCATTAAATACAGAAAAGGACATTCTGTATTTTTTAATAATCACAAACAAAAAAGCCCCGTCAATGACGAGGCTTTTTTTGTAACTTTATGTGTCCTAGCTAGCTTTATGCAGCTGCTATGATACTAATAAATTTACGATTTTTAGGGCCTTTTTCTACAAAAAGAACCTTGCCATCAGCTTTTGCAAATAAAGTATGATCTTTACCTATGCCAACGTTTTCGCCTGCGTGGAATCTAGTGCCACGTTGACGAACTAAAATATTTCCAGCTAGAACTTCTTGGCCGCCGTAACGCTTAACGCCAAGGCGCTTGGAGTTGGAATCACGACCGTTTCTAGTACTACCACCCGCTTTCTTATGAGCCATTGTTTCTCTCCTTAATTAAGCAGAAATGCCAGTAATCTGGATTTCTGTGAAGTATTGACGATGTCCCATTTGTTTCATATGGTGTTTACGTCTTTTAAATTTAATGATTTTTACTTTCTTGTGTCTACCTTGAGAGACAACTTCTGCAGTAACTTTACCAGACTCAACGTACGGTTGGCCGATTTTAGTTTCGCTGTCAGATTGAATCATTAATACTTTATCAAACTCTACGCTGTCGCCCGCACCAAGTTCAAGTTTTTCTATTTTGAGTGTAGTACCTTCTTCAACTCGGTACTGTTTACCACCTGTTTGAATTACCGCGTACATTCTGCGTAAGCTCCAAGCATTTAATCTGTTAAAAGTGAACAGAAAATTATATGTTTAAATTCAAGATGCGTCAACATTTATTTAACCCATCCCATAAAGATGCGTATAAAATAACACAACAAAGCTATTGACACCACCCCATATTATTCAATAGCATGGGCGGTTAGATTCTTTAAGGTTATAGAAACTCAAATAATAATGACAACACAATCGACAGACAAGGCTTCAGAAGCTATTGATTTTGAAGTAATAAAAAACTTAACAGCGACTGAAGCAAAGGCCGTTGACCAACTCATTATTAATGAATTAAGCTCAGATGTTATTCTTATTAATCAAATGAGTCACTATATTATTGGCAGTGGCGGAAAAAGATTAAGGCCAATGTTACTTTTATTGGCTGCAAAATCTTTAGGAAAAGTAAGTGATAATCACCTAGTTTTAGCAGCAGTGATTGAATTTATTCATACGGCTACTTTATTACATGATGATGTGGTCGATGAGTCCGATCTTAGGCGGGGGAAAGAGAGTGCTAATGCTGTCTGGGGTAATGCGGCCAGTGTTTTAGTAGGCGATTATCTCTATTCAAGTGCTTTTCAAATGATGGTTCGTACAGATAACATGCGGGTCATGGAGATTCTTTCTACCACCACCACGGCGATTGCAGAAGGTGAGGTATTACAGTTATTAAATTGTAATAACCCTGATACCACAGAGGAAAAATACCTTGATGTGATTGCCCGAAAAACAGCTATTTTATTCAGTGCAGCAACACGCTTAGCGGCTGTGCTGGCAGGTGCTGATGAAAAAACTGAAGAGGCTCTTGCCTTATATGGCCAAGAACTTGGCGTTGCTTTCCAGTTAATTGATGATGCTCTGGATTATAAATCGACTACTGAAGATTTGGGTAAAAATTTAGGTGATGATTTGGCTGAAGGTAAGCCGACTTTACCATTAATTTATGCCATTACTCATGGCACCGAAGCTCAGGCAAAGGTAGTGGTTGATGCTATTAAACAAGGATCAAGAGAGGCGTTTAATGAGGTTTATGATATTGTTATTGCTACCAATGCATTAGAATATACTGAAACATGTGCAGATGCAGCGGCACAAAAAGCCATTGCGGCTTTAGATTGTTTGCCTGAATCAGAATCTAAAGATGCATTAATTGCATTAGCTAAGTTTTCTGTGCAAAGAGATCATTAAGGAAGCTCTGGTCAAGTTTATTTTTCAATAATAAATAGATCAAACCTGATTTTTTTAGCCATTTATATGACTACAGTAGAGACAAGGCATGCCTTGTCTCTACAAAAGTTATTCTGTTAGTTTTTCAAATAATCCGCCAGTACGTTCTACGCGTCTCTGTAGTGCTTGGCTAAAAACAGCGTAATTACTGGCTATCTTTAATGTTGTTTTTGCCCGAGTAATCGCAGTATATATCAGCTCCTTTGTTAATACGGGGTTAATGGTATGAGGTAATACACATAAACATTCATTAAATTCTGATCCTTGGCTTTTATGAATGGTCATAGCAAACACAGTTTCATGCTCAGGTACTCTGCTTGGCAATACTTTTTTGATACTACCATCAGGTTTTAAAAAGTAGACGGTTAATCGGTCTCTCTCGCTATCTAATAAGCAAATACCAATGTCTCCATTATAAAGTTGCGTCGATGCATTATTTTGAGTCACCATAATAGGGCGGCCAACATACCATTGCCCTGACATATGGATTTTATTTTGTTGCTGTAATTTCTCTTCAACTTGATGATTAATAGTGATGGTGCCATGTTCACCTTGTCTATTTGAACAGAGGACTTGAAATTGACTAAATTCCGTGTAAATTTCAGTAAAATCAGCATTGCGATTAACCTTAGTTAAATAAGAAGCGTATTGCTTGGCAATGTAGCTAATTAAATCTTCCGTTAATAGGCCAATTTGTTTGCCGGTTTGATTGAGTAAAGCCCAAGCCTGGATAAAGTCTTGTTGGTTGATGGCAATGGCTAAATCTTTAATTTCGCCTTGAAAACGGTGTGATTTTTTTAACTCAACGGTATTTAAAGGCAGTGCTGCGGTTAAATCCGCTAAAACTGATCCTGATTCAACGGAAACGAGTTGGTCTTTATCACCTAAAAGAATAAGACTGGAAGTGGGTTTTAAGGCATCGATTAATTTACTCATTAAAGCCAAATCGATCATAGAGGCTTCATCAATCACCACTAAGTCATAGACCAGAGGATGGCTAGCATCATGGATGAAATAAGGGGAGGGAGGATTCGCACCTAATAAACGATGCAAGGTTGTTACGGATTCAGGGATTTGCTGTTTTATGATTTCTGAGCATGGCAAGTTGTTTTTACTAAAGCCAATGGATTCTTGCAAGCGCATGGCGGCTTTACCTGTAGGAGCTGTTAAAGCTATATGTAGCGGGCGCTCTGAATTTTCCGCCGCATGTTCTTGTAATAAGGCTAAAATTTTGACCACGGTGGTGGTTTTACCTGTTCCAGGGCCGCCTGTAATTATAGTAAATGATTGGCTCATTGCTTTGACTGCGGCTTCTCTTTGCCAATCTGTTTCATCAATCAGCTCAATGAAATAACGGCTAAGTAATGATTCGTTTGTATCGTTTTTACGAGGAAGGTCGAGTAATATTTTAATTTTCTCGGCTAAACGGGTTTCATAGAGCCAGTAACGCTGTAAATATAGGCGGTCATGTTCTAATTTTAAAGGGGTGGGGGTGCTCTCATCTGCGGTGAGTTCTGCTGCTAAAATGAGTTTTTGTTCTGACTCGTTAAGTCGAATACACGTGTGGCCCTGTGATTGCTGATAGGATAAGTTTGCAATCAGTGCTTCTAAAGCTGTTTTTTGAGATTCACTTATGGTCGAACGTTGGGTTAAAAAACGGGCAAAAGCTGAATCTAATCGGCTTAACGGTTGATCTTGAAATGTATTGTCCATTTTTCTTGATTTGTTGTTAGGGGATAAATATTAAAGCTGACATGGTAAAAAATATACATTATATCTATTGCTTTTATGGCTATGAACTAACTAAGGGAGTCAGTAATAAATAATGTACCTAGATCTCGTAGGATTTTTATTT
>CAZMQH010000136.1:0-6105 GCA_964568245.1 uncultured Methylomarinum sp. | reverse complement strand
CCCCCCCTCTCTCTTTTGTAAAATAGAGAGGGATTACATGCATTAAATTAAACGCTTCAACCCTCACCTATTGTTGTTCCTCTCCCATCCCTTTCAGACTCTTTGATAAACCGTTCTTTCAAACGCTTAAACGCTGACCATAAGGTTTTATCCATAACCACTTCATTACCAATAGAAACAATAACACGAATAAGCTCAGGAATTTTTGTTCTAGTAGAAATCATATAAATAGGCTGCACATAAAGCATAGAACTTTCCATAGGTAAAATAATCATACGCCCCCTTTCAACCCTTGAACCATGTTGATCCCACAAAGTAAATTGCTCTGAAATTTCGGGACTCTGATCAATTAAAGCATCAACCTGAGCGGGCCCATTCACCTGAATATCTTTATTAAACTTATAAATGGTAAGACTTGGAGTATAAGTATCCGTACATGTAACATTATCAGCTATACCTGCTATCCCCACCATACTCAAATTATCGCGATGCACTGGAGTCATAGGGTTAATCATCACAAACTCCTCCCTATCATTACAATTATTAAAATCCATCGTAATAAAGTAAGGCAATACCGGCTTGTCGTTTACTGTCGCAAACTGCCATGTTTCAGCTTGCTCATAAAATAACTCTGGAGTTTTCTGGTGGTATTTTGCATAGAGCCTCATTTGTAAATAATACAGATCACGAGGATAGCGCAAATGCTGTCTGAGTTCTTCAGGCATACTATCCAAACTATTAAACACACCAGGATATGCACGGCTATAAGCCTTAATAATAGGGTCTGGATTAGAAATATAATAATTCACAGCGCCACTATAGGCATCAATGGTGATTTTTATTGAATTGCGAATATAGTTAAACTCTTGTCGACCATCCAGATAATCATGAGCCGCGGGCTTAGAAACAGGATAATGATTAGATAAAGTATAAGCATCTTGCACCCAAAAGAACCTGTCTTTAGTCACCACAAGATAAGGGTCTTTATCTAAATGTAAAAAAGGGGTAATTCTATTGATGCGCTCAATAATATTTCGATGCAACATCACCTTGCTTTGCTGGCTAATATTAGTAGAAAAAAATACTTTTTCATCTTTAAGATAAAAAGCGAGTAGCGCTTTCCTAAAATAAGAAGGGATAGGGATCCCCGCATCGCCTGTATAACCCACATCTAAAGTTGGGTCACTGTCTGATAAGCCCATAATTTTCAAGTTATTAGGCACAATGGCATATTTATAATTTTCTTGTCCAAAGTATATGCCTGCCTTTTCAACACTAAAACCTTTGGTTGAAGACATATTCAAATCACGCAAATACCAAGTAATTGGCTTAGCCGCATCTTGAGCGGCTGGAGTTATAACTGCACCAAAACCATGTGTGTAGCGTAAATGGGTGTTCTCCCAGTTCTGAGCAGCTCTTGGCAATTTTTTAATATTCATTTCCCTTGCCGCCAAATTGACCTGCTGAAAATGACCATTAATGAAATACCGGTCTTCATCAACCTCTAAAAACCGATAGTAAGGCCTAATCCCCTGCAATTGCATATAAACATCAGTCAAAAATTCGCGATCCCAGACAGGAATGTTTTCAAAATGTTGCCGTGTACTCCATTTTTCAATATCTTTAGTGGCATCTAATTTAATGGAGAATTCAACCGTTTTGATGTTGTTCAAGTCATAAGCATCTAAAGTCGCATCTATATTATTCTGCATGAAAAATTTTTCAGTGCTAACGGGACTAGGCTTAACAATAAATTTTTCTATTAAGTCTGGAATAAACTGAACTTTCTGCAATCCCAAGACAATTAAAAATGCTGCAACAGAAACAAAAAAGGGCGTTTTAACTCGGTGTTTTTCTGAAAAAATAAAAATAATAGCGGTAACAGCCGTTGCTATAAACGTAAAAATAGAAAGCCAAATCAACGGTAATTGATAGCGTATTTCCACAAAACCTGGACCAAAAAATACAGGTTCATGACTATCAACATACAATAATGAAAACCGGTCTAGAAAAAAACCCCAAACAACAAACACAACCACAAAAGAAATTAATATTGTTAAATGAACTTTTGCACCAATAGGAAATTCCTTGTTCTGATTAGGCACAAAAATATGCTCCAACCAGTACAAACACCCAACCAAAATAAACAGTAACGAGGCAACAATGACCAGTTCCTGTTGAATCAGCATGTAGACTGGATAGGAAAACAGGTAAAAACTGATATCATTCCCGTAAACAGGCTCTGTCACTCCGGCGGCACTACCAAAAAAGAACAAAATGGCAGATTCCCACTGATTATAAAATGGCAAAGCAATAGCAATCGCTAAAGCCAATGATAAGGGCGTATAAATCTTTGCCGAACCATCCATAAAAACATCTGCAAATCGTTGAAAATGTTGTCTTTTATCAACATCTAACAACACATCGTCGGGTGGATTTAGCCCCAAATAGCGAGAGGCAACCCAGAAATGGAAATAGAAAATAGCAAAGAAGAGTATCGTTACGCCACCAGACAAAATAAAACGATAAAGTAGCCTTAACCAATAATACCCTTCTAACTCTAATGATCTAAACCACCATAAATCGACCAATAAATCCAAGAATAGAAAATAGAAAGCAACATATAAAATAATGGCAATAACAAGGGTTGCTCCAGCCAAAGCGGGTAACAGTTTCCAGTTACGCATAAATTTCTCTCTTTATAATATGTGTGGTTTTTGTAGATACCAGCTTATTTATACTTCGTGCGGTCATGCCTACGCAAAGCATGTCATAACCCAACGCCAGATCTACTCTCTGTCGTAAAGAGACATTCTTCCTCTCTTTACTCTATATCCTATTTTAACACTCAATTCTTGCTTTTTGCTTTATATCCTTTAGCTCTAATTGCAATACGTGCCGTTATTTTGGTACATAAAGAACCATCAGCTTGATAATAGCCATATTCAAAGCATGGCGTACTTCGGCCTTTTTCTGTCAATTCCAGCCGAATATGTTCTTCTTGCTCTGGGGTCATCTCAAAATGCAATTCCAAATCTGTTAAACCTTCATATTTAAAATCAACATGTAAAGACCGAGTCCACACCGAATAACCAGGAAACACTTTAATACAGGACATAGCCGCTATGGGATCCGCTAAACAAGCTTGAAATCCACCAAACATGCTACCCCCAGCATTAGTCGCAATCCAGCTATGTGGCAGCAGAATTTTAACCTGCCGCCAGCAGGGGGATAGCTCCAACACTTTGGGTCTTAACAGCCAAAAGGCTGGATACCATTCAATTCGCTGTTTATCGCTTAACCAGCGCGTATTCCAAATTAATTTCCGTAAATTCAAAGCAAACTTTTACTGGCAATTTCATAAACATCTTTTGAAATACCCGTCGTGTTAATAATACGCTCTAACTGTACTTTTATTAACGCTTGTCTATTTTTATCAAATCGTTTCCATTGCGTTAGCGCCGCTACCATTCTAGACGCAACTTGTGGATTAATATTATTTAGCGCAATGACCTGATCCGCTAAAAATTGATAACCCTGCCCATTTGCCGCATGAAAATGCAATTGATTGGCCTGACTGAACGCGCCAACCAATGAGCGCACTCGGTTAGGATTAGTCAATTCAAAAGCAGTATGATTCATCAAACTATTTACCGTAGAAAAAGTATCATCCGCACGACTACAAGCTTGTAAGGCAAACCATTTATCAATCACTAATGCTTCATTCTGCCATTGCTGGTAGAAGCTATCCAGACACTGTGCTTTAGCTGGATTATTGCTTTCAACAATGACCGTTAATGCCGCCATTTGATCCGTCATATTACCAGCTGAACTAAATTGTTTTTCAGCCAATTGATAGCTTTCATAGGACTCCAATGCAGCTAGGTAACTGAGGCAAATATTTTTAATCCGTCTGCGCCCAATCGCTCCCGTATCAAACTGTCCAGACTCATCTTTATGATACCGCTGATACAAATCTGAAAATTGGCTTTGTAATTGTTCTGTTAGAGTTTTCTTTACAAACTCTCTGGCCTGATGAATCGCATCCACATCAATCACATCCATTTGCCCTGCTAAATAATTTTCTGCAGGTAAACTTAATAACAATGAGAAATAAGATAAATCATCCCAAGACTGTCGTATCACATTGGCATAAGCCTCGACTAACAATGAATTAAGCTTTAACTCTCGCCCATTCTGAATATCCTCAATTAAACCAAAGATAATCTGGCTACTCATTTTTTGTCCTGCATCCCAGCGATTAAAGGTATCCGTATCATAATTTAGTAAAAAGGCTAACTCTTCTAAACTTTGATCTTTATTTAACACAACAGGAGCAGAAAAACCTCTAAGCAATGAAATGACTGGCTTATCTTCTAATCGACCAAACACAAAAGTTTGCTCTTGGTGAATCAATTCCAGAATCACTTCATCAGCTTCACAGCCATCAATACAAATTCTTGCAACTGCTCCATCAGCGGCCAACAAGCCTAACTTAACGGGGATATGTACAGGCTCTTTCGTCTGTTGCCCTGGTGTTGGCGCACAACTTTGTTTTAGGGTTAAGGTTAAAGTTTGCTCCTGTTTATTATAGCTTTCAGTCGCTTCCAAAACGGGAGTCCCCGCCTGAGAATACCAGCGCCTAAATAATCCTAAATCTATCTCAGAAGCTGATTCCATCGCATTAATAAAATCTTCACAAGTCACCGCTTGACCATCATGGCGCTGAAAATATAAGTCACTGCCTTTTCTAAAGTCTTCATCACCCAATAAAGTGTGAATCATTCTAACGACTTCTGCACCCTTTTCGTAAACCGTTAAGGTATAAAAATTATTAATTTCTATATACGCTTCAGGACGAATAGGATGAGATAAAGGCCCCGCATCTTCAGCAAACTGCCTAACGCGTAGTAATTTTACATCTTCTATTCTTTTAACCGCTTTAGAGGTTTGGTCCCCAGTAAACTCTTGATCACGAAAAACAGTGAAGCCTTCTTTTAAACTTAATTGAAACCAGTCACGGCAAGTAATTCTATTACCCGTCCAGTTATGAAAATACTCATGCCCAATCACACCTTCAATATGCTCATAATCACTATCGGTTGCAGTATCCGGGCGCGCCAATACAAACTTAGTATTAAATACATTAAGCCCCTTGTTTTCCATGGCTCCCATATTAAAATGGCCCACGGCAACAATCATATATAAATCTAAATCATATTCGCGCCCATAAACTTGCTCATCCCACTTCATGGAGTTTTTAAGCGACTGCATAGCATGCTCACATTTATCAATATCATGTGATTCAACAAAAATTTGCAGACTAATCTCACGTCCCGTCATGGTGGTAAAGGTATCTTCAATACACTCTAATTGTCCTGCAACCAAAGCAAATAAATAGCAAGGCTTTTTAAAGGGGTCTTCCCAAGTAACCCAATGTCGATTTTCTTTTAACTCGCCTTCTGCCACTTTATTCCCATTGGAAAGTAAAACAGGATATTTGTCCTTATCACCAATCAATGTGGTTTTAAATAGCGTCATCACATCAGGACGATCAAGAAAATAAGTAATCTTTCTAAAACCTTCAGCCTCACATTGTGTGCACAGCATAGTGCTAGACAAATACAATCCTTCTAACGATGTATTCGACTTAGGATTAATAGTATTTTCTATTGCAACAACAAACTGACTGTCTTGTGGAACGCTATCAACAGATAAAGAAACAGTATCTTGTTTATACTGACCCTCAGTTAAAGCCACACCCTCCATTGCAAGGCTTACTAACTCTAATCCCTCGCCGTGTAGAACCAATACAGCATTCTCCACTTTGCTTAGAGGATTTCGTTGAACAGTCAACTTTGAAACCACCCGAGTTTTTAATTCATCCAAAATAACAGTGAGCTCTACACTTTCTATTAAGTAGTCAGGAACGGTGTAATCTTTTAAATAGATCGTTTGTGGGTTGGTATCTTGCATATTTATGAGATTTCTATAGTGTATTAACTAGTTTGATGCACATGTCATTAAGTCAATGATGATAGCATAGGACTGCAAAGAGGACGCGCATCTTAATTTAAGGGAATTATAACCAGACATAGCACATAA
>CAZMQH010000135.1:0-6121 GCA_964568245.1 uncultured Methylomarinum sp. | reverse complement strand
TTAAGGTATTTATTTAGGATGGCTGTGGATAAAACCATCTAAGCATTGACTAAGGAATCAAGGTTCAATAATATCTAAAGTTTGCTTAGTTTTTGAGAGTTATTGGAATGATATTGAATGAAATAGTAAGTCTGGAATTGAAAAAGCTACCAAAGGAAATGCAACAACAGGTCATCAATAAAATAGAAAGTTATGAGAAAAAAGTTGCATTATTAGACTTAGACATTCCTAAAAATAAAGATTTTTTGCAATCGGTAGCTAAAGTCTGGAGTTGCAGCTTATTTATCAGTGATCATTGCATTAAAACACCTACCATGCTTCATGGTTTGATAGAAACAGAAGACTTATTCTCTTCAGCTCGCCGGCAATATTATTTAAATTTCTTACAAAACAGTTTAATCGATTCAGATAAAAAACTGACACAAGTGCTACGTCAATTCAGAACTAGAGAGATGCTGCGTATTGCCTGGAGAGACTTAGCTGGCTGGTCTGAATTAGATGAAACATTGAGCGATTTAACCGAATTAGCTGAAGTATGTATTCAATTTACTTTAGATTATTTTTATCAGCAGGCCTGCACTCAAAAAGGTATTCCCGTTTCTAAAGAGGGCAGGGAAATTAATATTGTGGTGCTCGGCATGGGTAAGCTTGGTGCTTGGGAGCTAAATTATTCCTCTGATATTGATTTGATTTTTGCTTATGCTGAAGATGGGGTTTTAAGTGATCGAAAAGAAACCTCTTATGGTGAATTTTTTAGTCGTATTTGTCGTCATTTAGTTAAGGCCTTAGATGAAATAACCGCCGATGGCTTTGTGTTTAGAACAGATATTCGACTCAGACCTTTTGGTGATAGTGGCCCAATCATCATGACCTTTGATGGCATGGAGAATTATTATTTAACTCAGGCACGTGAATGGGAACGCTATGCCATGATTAAAGCGCGGCAGGTGGCAGGTGATTTCGAAAGCGGTAAACAATTAGCCGCAATGATAAAGCCCTTTGTGTATCGGCGGTATCTTGATTATGGAGCATTTGAAGAATTAAGATCTCTAAAAATTCAGATCACTCAAGAATTGATGCGCAAAGATCGCATGGACAATATCAAATTAGGACCAGGTGGGATTCGTGAAATTGAATTTATTGGCCAGGCTTTTCAATTAATTCGGGGAGGGCAAGTTACTGAACTACAAGAACGTAGTATCCTGAAAATATTAAAAATGCTGGGTGAAATGGAATTGCTACCTCAAAAAGATGCTGGGCAATTACAAACGTCTTATTGTTTCTTACGCAGAGCAGAAAATCATATCCAGCAATATCAAGATAAACAAACACATGATTTGCCAAAAGGTCTTAAGGTTCGGCAAATACTGGCTTTTTCAATGGATTTTTCTGATTGGAATGGTTTTAAAGCAAAACTAGATCAAGTTAGGGCTGATGTTCATAGTGTATTTGATCAAGTTTTTTCCCTCTCTGAACAACAAGAAATTAAACAAAATGCGGAAATCGTCTGGCAGGGGGACGATGATGATGCCTCTTTTAATTATTTAGCCGAACATGGTTTTGAAGATGCTAATGGCGCACTTAAACTGTTAAAAGAATTTAAAGCATCACGAGCCATTATTCACTTATCAAGCAAGGGCATGGGGGTGATTGATCGACTTATTCCACAGTTAATTGATGTGATACAACAGATCGATAATCAGGATGTTACTTTTAAACGAGTACTTACCTTGATTGAGCAAGTGGCAGGCCGTAATGTTTATTTATCCTTATTAGCTGAAAACCCAGATGCTTTAGCCCAGCTGCTTAAATTATCATCAGAGAGTTTATGGGTTTGCCAGTATTTGGCGAAATTCCCGATGTTATTTGATGAGCTGCTTGATACAAGATCACTATATGAGCCATTAAACAAGACTGAATTAGCCCGACAACTCAATAGCTGTTTAGGTCAAATTGCTGCTGATGATATAGAGCAAATAATGATAAAACTACGGCAATTCAAGCAAGTAAATACTTTGCGTATTGCTGCAGCAGATATTATGGATGTTATCCCTTTAATGGTTGTCAGTGATTATTTAACCTATGTGGCGGAAGTTATTTTAGATTATGTGGTCGATACGGCATGGCAGATGTTGACAAAAAAACATGGTTGGCCACCCAATCTAGATCAACAGCAACAAGGGTTTGGAGTGTTGGGCTTTGGTAAACTAGGTGGGTTAGAATTAGGCTATGGCTCTGATTTAGATATGGTGTTTATTTATGATTGTGCTGATGGCAATGCTTTAACAGATGGAAAAAAACCGATTAGCTGTTCACAGTTTTATGGGCGATTAGGGCAAAAAGTAAGGCATATTCTAGACACTAAAATGTTATCAGGGCTACTTTATGAAGTTGATATGCGTCTGCGGCCAAGTGGTGACTCAGGTTTATTAGTGGCACAAATAAATAGCTATGAAGATTATTTAAAAAATACTGCCTGGACATGGGAGCATCAGGCTTTGATTAGAGGTCGTTTTGTAGCGGGCGATGAGCAGTTAAAGCCACAATATGAAGGGATTAGACAGCGTATTTTAAGTATTAAGCGTGACTCAGAAAGTTTAAAAACAGAAGTGCGTGAGATGCGGGATAAAATGCGTGAAGCGTTAACAGCAAAAGAAACGGACACTTTTGATTTAAAACAAAGCATTGGAGGTATTGTCGATATTGAGTTTATAGTACAATTTCATATATTAGCGCATGCGACAGAAAATAAAGATTTAACCCTTTATACTGATAATATAAGATTGCTGGAAGTTTTAAACACGCAAGGCTTAATATCTGATGCACAGGCAGCAACTCTCTCACAGGCTTATTGTGAGTATCGAGACTTTGGACATCATCAGGTGTTACAAGGTGAGCGTGCGCTGGCAAGAAAAGATGATTTTGTAGAAATACGATCTCAAGTAGAAAAAATTTGGCATGACTGCATGTCCGCAACGAACTAACAGGCTAAGAAATATGATGACGATGGATGATAGAGACGGTGTAATCTGGATGGATGGTGAATGGGTAGAATGGCGTGAAGCAAAAGTTCACGTATTGACTCATACCTTACATTATGGCGCTGGTGTATTTGAAGGATTAAGAGCCTATCATGCAGAAAAAGGCACCGCGATTTTTAAACTGCCACAACATACTGATAGATTGTTTCGTTCCGCACATATTTTAAATATGAAGATGCCATTTGATAAAGATGTGATTAATCAAGCGCATAAAGAGGCTGTTGCTAGAAATAATTTAGATAGTGCTTACATTCGTAGCATGTGCTTTTATGGCTCAGAAGGGATGGGGCTAAGAGCGGATAACTTAAAAGTTCATGTGATGATTGCAGCTTGGGAGTGGGGAGCCTATTTAGGTGATGAAAGTATGGAGAAAGGCATTCGTATCAGAACCTCTTCTTATACTCGAAACCATGTCAATAGCACTATGTGCAAAGCTAAAGCTAATGGAAACTACATCAATTCAATTTTAGCCTTACAAGAAGCCTTATCAACAGGCTTTGATGAAGCTTTATTATTAGATCATGAAGGATTTGTGGCTGAGGGCAGTGGTGAAAACCTGTTTATCGTGCGTGATGGAAAAATATACACTCCCGAAACAACATCAGCATTAGAGGGTATTACCCGTGATACTTTAATGACTATTGCACAGGAAAATGGCTATGAAGTGATTGAAAAACGTATTTCAAGAGATGAAGTATATGTTGCTGATGAAGCTTTTTTCACAGGTTCAGCAGCAGAAGTAACCCCCATTAGAGAATATGATGGTCGATTAATTGGTTCAGGCACACGAGGTGAGATAACTGAAAAGTTACAAGCGCTTTATTTTGACTATGTGCATGGACGTAAAGCGGATCATGCTGACTGGTTAAGTTACGTTTCTTGAGTGATAAACAGCAGTCAAAAAATACTGATCATCGGCCCATCCTGGGTCGGTGATATGGTGATGGCGCAAAGCCTGTTTATGGTTTTAAAACAGCAACAGCTAGGTTGTCAGATTGATGTTTTGGCACCTGCTTGGTCATTTCCATTATTAGAGCGGATGCCAGAAGTAACCGAAGCTATTGAAATGCCACTGACACACGGCCAGTTTGGTTGGGGGCTGCGCAAGACAATGGGTAAGCAATTACAGGTTAATCGTTACGATCAAGCTATTTTATTACCGAATTCTTGGAAATCCGCATTAATTCCATTCTTTGCAAACATTCCATTACGCACAGGTTTTTTAGGTGAAGCGCGTTGGGGATTGTTAAACGATGCGCGTAAGCTGGATAAGCAAGCGCTCACCATGACAGTGCAACGGTTTGTCGCTTTGGCTACCCCTAAAAACCAGCAATCTGTTGAATATCCAACCCCAGCGCTTAAAATTAAAACGAGTGATCAGCAAGCCGTTATCAAACAATTTAAGGTTGATACTGAAAAAAAGATCTTAGCTCTGTGCCCAGGTGCAGAATATGGCCCCGCTAAACAATGGCCGGCAAAACATTTTGCAGCACTGGCAAAACAAAAAATAGCGGATGGCTGGGCGGTATGGATATTTGGCTCGGCTAAGGATCAAATGGTTTCTGAACAAATCAAACAATTAGCAGGTGGTACTTGTCATGATTTTAGTGGCAAAACTTCATTAGCCGAAGCGATTGATTTAATGTCTTTAGCCGAAGTGGTGGTGAGTAATGATTCGGGTTTAATGCATGTTGCAGCCGCTTTAGATAAAAAACTGGTGGCTATTTATGGTTCATCAGACCCTAAATTCACCCCTCCTTTAAATACAGAGGCGAAAATCCTAAATCTTAATTTAGAGTGTGCACCGTGTTTTAAACGCGAATGTCCTTTGGGGCATACCAACTGCTTAAATAATATTTTACCAGCCCAAGTTTTGGCTGTGATTGATTAATATAAATAGATGAAAATAATTATTGTTAAACTTTCGGCGCTTGGCGATATTGTACATGCCATGGTGGCCTTGCAATTTATTAAACAGGCTAGGCCTGATGTAACGATTGACTGGTTGGTTGAAGAAGGTTTTGCAGGCGTATTGCAAGGGAATCCGGATATTAATCAGCTTTTAACCGTTAATTTAAAATCGCTAAAACAGGATAAATCTAACTTTTTCAAGGAAATTAAAAAAGTCAGGATGTATGCCAAAAATAATTATGATTTAGTGATTGATGCTCAAGGTCTAATTAAATCAGCTATTACCTCCAGATTATTATCCAGCAAGGTTGCAGGTTTTGATAAGCAATCTATTAGAGAAAAGCCCGCTACCTGGTTTTATAACAAACAAATCGCCTATCCTTATGACGCTAATACCATTGATAGAAATGTAGCCGTTATAGGTCAACCTTTAGATGTAATAATCACTGAACAGCAAATCATCAATAAATCCCCCTTTCTATTTTCTAGCAAAGAACTGGGACAACTAGCCTCGTTTTTTCCAAGCAATAAAGAAAATATAGTGTTTGTGATTGGTTCAACGTGGCCGAGTCGGAACTATCCTAAAGAAAAGTATCTAAAGGTCATTCAAAGTCTAGATGCTAATAGCTTAATTATTTGGGGAAATGCAGAAGAAAAGAAATTTGCTGATTGGATTGCCAGTCAAACAACTAAAGCAACCGTTTTACCGAAACTTAATTTTGGTCAGCTTAAAGTGGTACTAGCCCACGCAAATTTAGTGATTGGCAATGATACGGGGCCCACCCATATGGCTTGGGGGTTTAATATCCCATCAATTACTTTATTTGGCCCGACGCCTGTTAGTCGTGTGTATCAAACAGCGATCAATAAAGTATTAAAATCACCTTCAATCATTAATCACTTTAAATTAGATAAAAATGATTTTTCTATCAAAGAAATTAAACAAGATGACATCATTATGATGGCTAAGTCATTGCTTTAGCTTGCTGATTTGCATTGCAATATTTGTTAGGGTGAATTTATCACATAAATAGTTTTAAAGAGTGACTATAATTTTACATAGCTATTAACTTATTGTAGGGGGGCTTAACAAAGCGCTTTCTTTAAAGCCCTCGCCCTAGGAGGCTGTCCGAGAATAGAAAACCTGCTACGGAAAAAGCCCTTTTGGC
>CAZMQH010000134.1:0-6172 GCA_964568245.1 uncultured Methylomarinum sp. | reverse complement strand
GTTTCTCCACTTGCTCAAAGCGTTTCTCCACTTGCTCAAAGCGCTTATCCATTTGCGCAAAGCCTGTTAACATCAATTCTCGTTGGTGTTTTAGCTCTTCTTCTACGCGAATCGTTCTTTCTCGTAAATCTAATTCGTAACGTACATTAGCATTACCGACTTCAGGTGTTAATGCTATTGTTTTTTTTATCAACTCCTGTATTTGCTCAATATCTTCTTGTGCAAGTGCCATTTTATATTCTCCTGATTTTTCGTGATTTTTACACGCCATCACTTACTGCTTGAGCCACCTATCCTAAAAACAATTCTGTCCACTGCAAAAACATTAGTTACTCCTACCGTCGCCCTCTGGAGCGTATGTGTCTACACAGCTCTATTGATACATTCCTGATTGACAAAATTCAAGCATTTACTATTTCCCCACATCCAACCTTCTCCCTTTGGAGAAGGTTTTTAGGTTTGTGTAGATACCTGCGTACCTGGAGAATATATCAAAAATTTTGGAATGAATTATAAGTTCTAGTTCTCCTACATATTCGACCTAACCTCCTAAAGACAAGGTGATTAATATCAAACAAACTGTTATTTTAACTCATTTACTCTACCGTCACACTTTTAGCCAAATTCCTAGGTTGGTCCACATCTGTCCCTTTAATAATGGCCACATGATAACTTAATAATTGTAATGCGATATTAAAAGTAATCGGGGCGGTTATTCTACCCACATTAGTCGCGGCTTTAATGACCGTAAAATCTTTCTCAGAGCTTATATTTGATTGTTCGTCCTCAAACACTATCATTTGCCCGCCACGCGCTTTTACTTCTTGTATGTTTGATTTAAGTTTTTCTAATAAATCATCTAATGGGGCGATGGCGATAACAGGCATATTTTCATCAATTAATGCTAGGGGGCCATGTTTTAATTCACCTGCGGGGTACGCTTCAGCATGAATATAACTAATTTCTTTTAGCTTTAACGCGCCTTCCATTGCTATAGGGTACATAGTACCTCGGCCTAGAAATAGTGCGTTTTGCTTGTCCGTAAAGCTTTCTGCTACTACCTTAATTATTTCTTCATGTTTTAAGGCATTGTTAATTAAGTTTGGAAGCCTTTGCAACTCTTTAACAACCAGTAATTCTTCTTCAGCGAACATTCGTTTTTTTACTTTACCAATGCTGCTGACTAAAAGGGCTAAAACAACCAACTGAGTGGTAAATGCTTTGGTGGATGCCACACCAATTTCTGGGCCGGCATGGGTTAAACAAATTAAATCAGATTCTCTTGTTAGACTTGATTCAGGCACATTACAAATACTTAAGGTAGGAATATTTGAAACACCTTCCTTATCAAGTTTTCTGTTTAAATTAATTTTCTGCAAAGCCGCTAGAGTATCAGCGGTTTCACCTGATTGACTAATTGTAACAAAAAGCGTGTTATCTTGAACAACAGGGTTTCGGTAGCGGTATTCACTGGCCACTTCGACCTGGCAAGGCATACCGATCATATCTTCAAACCAATATTTTGCAACTAACCCTGCATGAAAACTAGTACCACAGGCAATAATTTGGACTTGTTCAACTTTATTAAAAACAGTTTCAGCCTGATGACCAAAAGCACTCACTAAAACTTGCTCAGGTGTAATTCGACCTTCTAGGGTATCACTGACTGATTGTGGCTGTTCAAAGATTTCTTTGTGCATGTAATGCTTATGATCACCTAATTCTACTGAAGTGGACTTTAAACTTGATTGTTTGATTGGGCGTTCAACTTGCTCGCCTTTAGCATTGTAAATTTCAACCGCTTCTCGGGTAATTTTAGCAACATCACCCTCTTCTAAAAACATAAAGCGCTGCGTAACGGGTAGCAATGCTGACACATCTGAAGCAATAAAATGTTCACCAATACCCACCCCAATCACCAAAGGACTACCTTTTCTTGCTACAACCAATGTGCCTGGGTCATTAATAGCGATAACACCCAGTGCATACGCGCCATCTAAATGCTTAATTGCTTGATTAACGGCCTGAAGCAAATCATCCGTATTTTCTAATGCCTGATGCATGGCATGGGCTATCACTTCGGTATCGGTTTCTGAAGTAAATCGAAAGCCTGCTGCTTTTTGCTCAAGCTTTAATTCTTGATAATTTTCAATAATGCCATTGTGAACAACGGCTACTTTATTATTGCAAATATGGGGATGGGCATTATTTTCTGAAGGAACGCCATGCGTTGCCCAGCGGGTATGTGCTATGCCGATAGATCCTGAAATAATAGCGTGATCTTGCTGGATTTTTACTTCTAAGTTTTTTATCTTACCTATTGATCTAACACGCTGTAACTCACTTGAAGTATTAAGTACCGCAATACCAGATGAGTCATAACCACGGTATTCAAGCCGTCTTAACCCTTCAAGTAAAATGGGAACAACATTTCTCTCAGCTACTCCACCAACAATTCCACACATCTTATTCTCCTGATTATATAGTGGCTTTCTATTAAATACCTATTACTCGGTGTTCCCGTTTTTTTAACTTAAATTCAGGAAATACCGAAGACTAGAAGTGTATCATCTAGCTTCCCCTTCATCTAAGCCTTCTCCCTTTGGAGAAGGCTTAAGGTCTGCCCCAATCATTACAACATTGAAGCACTGCTAGTCCCTAAGCGTTCTCGCTGATAACTTCCATCTTGAACATTGGCACACCATTCACCATTAGTTAGGTACCATTCCACTGTTTTACGAATACCACTTTCAAAACTTTCCTGTGGTTTCCAGCCTAATTCTTGTTGTATTTTACTGGCATCAATAGCATATCTTAAATCATG
The DNA here is from genome assembly GCA_964568245.1 of uncultured Methylomarinum sp. Lineage (GTDB taxonomy): Bacteria > Pseudomonadota > Gammaproteobacteria > Methylococcales > Methylomonadaceae > QPIN01. The sequence continues at coordinate 3,348 of CAZMQH010000134.1, read as the reverse complement.
CCCTGCTCGATCTTGTACATAGGTAATCAATTCATTATATTTGCTAATGCCTGCTAGCTTCGATGGCACCAATTCATCCAACAAATCACAAATCGTATTCACTACTTCAATATTTTGTTTTTCATTGTGCCCGCCTATATTATAGGTTTCTGCTACCAATCCTTGTGTTGCCACTAACACTAAAGCTCGCGCATGATCTTCTACATACAACCAATCCCTAATTTGATTTCCTTTGCCATAAACAGGTAAAGGCTTTCCGTCTAAGGCATTAAGAATAATAAGTGGAATTAATTTTTCTGGAAAATGATAGGGGCCATAATTATTTGAGCAATTAGTGATTAAGGTTGGAAAACCATAGGTTCTTTGCCAGGCTCTCACTAAATGATCTGAACTTGCTTTACTTGCTGAATAGGGTGAACTAGGCGCATAAGCTGTGGTTTCAGTAAACAAAGGCAATACTTCACTCTTGTCTTCTTCAGGATGAGGTAAGTCACCATACACTTCATCTGTTGATATATGATGAAAACGAAAGTTTTCTTTTTTATCAGCCGCTAGTATGGACCAATAAGCTCTTGCTTGCTCCAATAAAGTATAAGTCCCCACTATATTGGTTTGAATAAATTCTCCAGGGCCATCAATTGAACGATCTACATGAGACTCTGCCGCTAAGTGCATAATAATATCTGGCTGGTGCAATTCAAGGACTCGCTTAATTTCCTTAGCATCACAAATATCAACTTGCTCAAAACTATAGTTTTTATTAGATTCTATTTTTTTTAATGATTCTAAATTCCCTGCATAGGTTAATTTATCGACATTAACTACTTTATAATCAGTCTCACTAATAATATGTCGAATAACGGCTGAACCAATAAACCCCGCGCCGCCGGTTACTAAAATTGTTTTCATATCGTATTCTATTAAATTTTATTTAAACAAACCTGTAAGGAGTCTCTCCAATACGGGATATTTAGCTGAAACTGTTGTTTAATTTTAGCCTTATTAAGCAAGCTATAATGAGGCCGCTTTGCAGGTGTTGGGTAATCTTTAGTTTCAATAGCAGAGACCGTACATTGTGTATTTGTTAATTCAAAAATTGCTTTGGCAAAATCATACCAACTACAAACTCCTTCATTACTAAAGTGATAAATATTATTTTCAACTTGTTGAAAATCAGATTGATGATTGATTAAATCAATCATCAACAAAAGACTCGTAGCCAAATCTGTCGCATAAGTAGGCGAGCCAATTTGATCAAAAATCACATTTAACTGATCTCGATTACTCCCTAGCCTCAGCATAGTTTTCACAAAATTATTACCGTATTCAGAATAAACCCAACTGGTACGAATAATAATGGCATCACAGGCTACCGCATGAATGGCCTGTTCCCCTTTAAGCTTAGTTGAACCATAAATATTCTGTGGATTTATCGGATCACTTTCTACATAAGGTTTGTAACTTGTTCCATCAAAAACATAATCCGTACTGATATGCAGCAATATTGAATTATTTTTTTTACTAATTTCAGCCAACTGTTTTACAGCCAAGTGGTTAATGGCATCCGCTAAGTCTTGCTGCTCTTCAGCTTTATCAACAGCTGTATAAGCAGCGCAATTAATAATCACATCAAATTTATTTTGTTCAAAATAAGCCGCTATATTTTCTGAACGACTCAAATCAAGCTCGTCTCTGCCAGTAAAGGTAAATTGATGCTGTGAATATTGAGAAACCAGTGATTTTAATGATTGCCCTAACTGGCCATTTTGTCCAGTAACTAGAATTGTTTTAATTTTAGGCATAGTAGTCTGTTTGATAATCAAATCCTGAGATTAGTGCTGCAAAAGACGGTTGCATTGTATCTTTCCCAGATAGTTGCAAACTACTTTTATCAATTTTCCAATCTATATTAAGTTGTTCGTCATCAAAAGCTAGGCCTCGATCACATTCAGGCGAATAATAGTTATCAACCTTATAAGCAAAAGTTGCGGTTTCAGTTAACACCACAAAACCATGGGCAAACCCTCGGGGTATAAATAGCTGATGCTTATTTTCTGCTGATAAATCCACAGCAACATGCTGGCCATAGGTAGGACTGCCAGTCCTAATATCAACCGCAACATCTAATACAGAACCTGAAATCACTCTCACTAACTTACTTTGTGCATGAGGGGGAAATTGATAATGCAAGCCACGCAATACACCGCGAGTTGATTTAGATTCGTTATCTTGTACAAAAGAAACTTGATGCCCAACCGCCTGTTCGAATAAATCTTGCCGAAAAGTTTCTATAAAATAGCCTCGCTCATCACCATGAACTTTAGGTTGTAGTAAAATGACATCAGGAATAGATTGCGCTATAAATTTCATCCGTTAATACCCTCTTCTGCACGTTTTAACAGGTATTGTCCGTATTGGTTTTTAGATAATGGCTGCGCCAGCTCAATTAACTGAGCCTTGCTGATGTAGCCCTCTTCAAAAGCAATCTCTTCAATACAAGCCACTTTTAATCCCTGTCTTTTTTCGATGGTTTCAATAAACTGTGAAGCCTCTAATAAACTTTCATGCGTGCCAGTATCCAACCAAGCATAACCTCGGCCTAATAACTCTACCTTTAATCGATTTTCATCTAAATAAAGTTGATTGACGGTGGTGATTTCAAGCTCCCCGCGTGCTGAGGGCTCAATAATCGCTGCTTTTTTAATCACATCATTTGGATAAAAATACAGTCCCGTTACCGCATAATTACTTTTTGGTTTTAAGGGTTTTTCTTCCAGACTAACCGCATTCCCTTTAGCATCAAACTCAGCCACACCATAACGTTCAGGATCAGCTACTCGATAACCAAAAACAGTGGCTTTATTTTCTTGTTTAGCATTCTCGACTGCAGAAGCTAACACCTTCTTTAAATCATGCCCATAAAAGATATTATCACCTAATACCAGACATACATCATCACTAGCTATAAACTCTTCGCCTAAAATAAAGGCTTGAGCCAAACCATCAGGCGAGGGCTGAATGATATATTCCAGCTTTATTCCAATATCAGAGCCATCACCCAACAAACGAATAAACCCAGCCTGGTCCTCGGCTGTGGTGATGATAAGTATTTCCTTTATCCCTGCTAACATAAGCACCGATAAAGGATAATAAATCATGGGTTTGTCATAAATAGGAAGTACCTGCTTAGAAACACCTTTGGTAAGCGGGTAAAGACGTGTTCCCGACCCACCCGCTAAAATAATTCCTTTCATGATTTATCGCCTATAAATTTTAATTGTTTCATTTTTGATTACTTACATTCTACAACAAAACATACTGTATGTTAGTAGCAATGTTCAGTATATA
>CAZMQH010000133.1:0-6174 GCA_964568245.1 uncultured Methylomarinum sp. | reverse complement strand
AGGCATGCCTTGTCTCTACAATTTTTCAATCTTGATTGTCAAAGCGAATTAATTCATTAATCATTTCTCTTTCTTCATTGGTTAATAAGGCAGACAAACCCCTTGATTTAACATGCTTTTTAGCCTGCCCACCATTTTTAACTCTTCTGAGCATTTGTCTTCGTCCTATAGAACGGCGGTCAGAGTCGCGACGATCATTTTTCGGCCATAGCAAGTACTCTTGTTGAATAACTATTCTCCATTCAACACTATCGAATTCAAATAGAACCGTCCGCCGCTCTGCTATTCTCCGCTCTGCTATTCTCCTAACCTTTTGTCTAATTTTATTGGCAACCATCTCATTTTTGCTAATCGACATTAGCCCTCTTTAATATACTTTTCTTGACCACCACCCTATCATATCTAACAATCAAAGGTAAACGATCTACATAAAAAATATTAAAGTTGCTAAGAATTGGTTTTATTTATATAATAATCAGTTCTCTTTTATATGAGCATTTTTTTTGCAAAATATAATCTCACGAGATCAATTCAAATTTAATAAGGTTTTTTAAAATGGCTCGAGTTACCATTGAAGATTGTTTAGAACATGTTGAAAATCGTTTTAAACTGGTTTTATTAGCTAGCAAAAGAGCGCGTCAGCTTTCAAAAGGGGCAGACGAATTTATTCCTCGCGGCAGAGATAAAGACACTGTTCTCGCTTTGCGTGAAATAGCAGAGGGTCACGTTAATGAAGACAACATTGATCTATTACATAATGTTGGCGACCGCTTTGCCACAGAACAACGCCCGGAAACTATTCCTGATGATATAAGCTAAACATTATGACTGAGGTAGCCATTGCTAATTTTTTACCTGAAATAGAATCTCCTGAAGAAAAACTACTAAGGCGATTACAATCCATTATCAATGGCTACCTTAATACCGAACAAGTAGACTCTATTATTCGCGCTTTTCACTTTGGTGCAGGCGCCCACTCTGGACAAATTCGCAGAAGTGGCGAAGCTTATATCTGCCACCCCTTATCTGTTGCCATTACCCTTGCTGAAATGCATATGGATACCCAGGGTATTATTGCGGCAATTTTACATGACGTTATCGAAGACACTCCTATTACCAAGGAGCAGATAGTTAACGAGTTTAGTCAGGAAGTGGCCGATCTAGTCGATGCTGTCACAAAACTAACCCAACTTGATAACAAATCCCGTGCAGAGGCCCAAGCCGAAAATCTCAGAAAGATGCTACTGGCCATGGCTAAAGACTTACGCGTTATTATTGTTAAACTGGCTGACCGCCTACATAACATGCAAACTCTCGGTGTCATGCCGATTGAAAAAAAGCGCCGCATAGCCAAAGAAACACAAGAAATTTATGTGCCATTAGCTAGTCGTCTCAGTATGAATAGCATAAGACACCAACTTGAAGGGCTTTGCCTAGAATCAATCCACCCTCATCGCTACAAAGCAATTCAACAAGCCGTTAAAAAAGCGCGTGGCAATAGACGTGAAATTGTTAATACCATTGAAAGCGCTATTAAAAAAAAACTCACCCAAACAGATCTAATTTTTGACGTAGTAGGTAGAGAAAAAAACATCGCAAGCATTTATAAAAAAATGCTACGCCAAAAAATCCGCTTCTCCAGGGTATTCGACGTCTACGCCTTCCGGATTCATTGCGACCAAGTCGATGATTGCTACCGTATTTTAGGTTATATTCATAATCTATATAAGCCAATACCCGGTAAATTTAAAGATTATATTGCCCTACCCAAAGCGAATGGCTACCAATCATTACATACTATTTTGATTAGTCCTTATGGTGTTCCCATTGAAATCCAAATCCGAACTCATGAAATGCATCGTTTGGCTGAATCCGGCATTGCCGCCCACTGGCTTTACAAATCGAGCAACACCTCAGGCGAACACGCAAGAACTCGTGCGACTGAATGGCTAAGAGACTTATTAGAAATACAAAAAACAGCTGGCGATTCTTTAGAGTTTATTGATAATCTCAAAATCGACCTATTCCCGCAAGAGGTTTTTGTTTTCACCCCCCAAGGCAATATCATCAAATTACCTCGAGGAGCCACTATTATCGATTTTGCCTATGCAGTGCATACCGATATCGGCAGCACCTGTGTCTCAGCTAGAATTGATAACAAATTAATCCCTCTACAATCTCAACTTGAAAACGGGATGACAGTTGAAGTAATTACCGCCTCTTGGGCGAGACCCAACCCTCTTTGGCTTAACCACATTATTACAGCCAAAGCACGCAGCAGCATTAGAAATTACCTGAAAAACTTTCAACAGCAAGATGCCATCAACTTAGGGCATCGCCTACTTGATAAAGAACTCAGAAGCTTAAATATCAAATTCGATGATATTTCTGAATCGCGCCTCATGCAATTACTTGAGGTGATGAAAATGGAAACGGTGGATGAGCTATTAGAAGAGATAGGACTAGGTAATAAAATGCCCATACTCATTGCCAAGCGCTTATCTCAAGAAGATATTCATGCAGCAATAAAACTCGACGACGCCAAAACAGAGCATGCTCCTTTAATCATTAAAGGTACTGAAGGTATGGTCATCACTTTAGCAAAATGTTGCCACCCTATCCCAGGAGATCATATTATTGGTTTTTTTAATCCTGGCAAAGGCATCGTTATTCATCACCATGAATGCCGCAATAGCAAAGGAGTTCGAAATCAGCAAAGTAGCTGGATTGAGGTCGAATGGGGCCAAGAAATTTCTGGTGACTTTTCTGTAGAACTTAGAATTGAATTACTCAATCAACGCGGCACACTAGCCACCATCACCTCAACCATTTCAAGTTTAGATGCAAATATTGAAAACGTTACCATTGTCGACCAAGACGATAAAGTTTCCATTGACTTGATTACCTTAGCGGTTAAAGACCGTGTGCATTTAGCTAACATCATTCGCAAACTAAAAAAACTATTTATCATATTAAAAATCACCCGAATTAAAGCCTAACTCTATAACAATTTGTAGAGCGGTCTTCAGTCCGCTATGATAACGCCATAAAACATCAAGCGGACGTACAAAATGTCAAAAAAAATCATAGAAACTAATAAAGCTCCTCAAGCCATTGGCACTTATTCTCAAGCAATAAAAGTTGACAATACGGTTTATCTGTCAGGACAAATCCCTTTGGTGCCTGAAACAATGGAAATTGCTGAGGGCGATATATCCGACCATATCAGACAGGTTTTTGATAATCTAAAGGCTGTGGCCGAAGCTGCGGGAGGTGATTTGCAAGATATAGTTAAACTCAATGTATTTTTAACAGACCTCTCTAATTTTCCAGTTGTTAACGAAATTATGAGCACCTATTTTTCCCAGCCTTACCCTGCTCGTGCCGCCTTAGGTGTTACCGCATTGCCTAAAAATGTAGAGGTGGAAATGGATGCCATCATGATAATCAAAGAGACATGCTCAAGCTAAATTCATTAACATGGATATCCTACTACAACCCGTTTCCACATTATCAGGCGTAGGCCCCCAGTCTGTTATTCGTTTTGAAAAACTGGGGGTTTATAATGTAAAAGACCTTCTTTTTCACTTACCCCTCCGCTACGAAGACCGCACAAAAGTCTACCCTATTAATAGCCTACTTCCGGGTATGGCCGTCCTCTTTTGCGGTACAGTTGAATTCACAGAAGTCCTGATGAAAGGTCGTCGTAGCTTAGTCTGTAGAATCAGTGATTCAACGGCTTATGTCACCTTAAAATTCTTTCATTTTACCGCCAAACAAAAAGCAGACTTAAGCCCTGGCACGCTAGTCAGTTGCTTTGGTGAAATTCGTCACGGCTATCAAGGTAAGGAGATAGTTCACCCCGAATATAAAATCATTACCTCCACTGATAACATCACCGAGCCATGCTTAACCCCGATTTACCCCCTAACAGAAGGCTTGCGTCAAAGTACGGTTAGAAAATCAGTTGCACAGGCCCTAGCATTTTACCTGCAAGCCCCTGAGCAATTAAGTGATTGGCTTCCCCCATCCATATTAGAACAATATAACTACCCCTCCTTAAAACAAGCCTTACAGGCCCTACACCAACCTGAGCAGCAAGCAACCGAACCATTACAAACAGGCAATTTAACCGCATTAAAACGACTTGCCTTTGAGGAACTACTTGCCCACCACCTTATTTTATTAAAAAACAAACAGTCAGTAAAAAAATGGCAAGCCCCTATTTTAACGACTACAAAAGAGCAGTCTGAGGACTTTTTAAGTAGCCTAGCCTTTCAGCTAACAGGGGCTCAAAATCGTGTAGTCAATGAAATAATTAGTGACTGCCAATCCAATCATCCAATGCTTCGGTTAGTACAAGGGGATGTAGGATCAGGAAAAACAGTCGTTGCCGCCTACGCAGCACTCCTTGCTCTTTCAAGTCATCACCAAGTCGCTATTATGGCACCGACTGAATTATTAGCCGAACAACATAACCGCAATTTTAATCAATGGTTTAAAAACCATGACACCCAAATAGCCTACCTAACAGGTCAACTCAAAAGTAAAGCTAGAAAAGAAACGTTAGCTGCAATTGAAAACGGAACTGCCGGCATTATCATTGGAACTCACGCTCTATTCCAAGAAAGTGTAAATTTCCATCAATTAGGCTTAATTATTATTGATGAACAACATCGCTTTGGAGTCCATCAACGCTTAGCATTAAGAGAAAAAGGCCAAACTAAAAGCAGCCGCCCGCATCAATTAGTGATGACGGCAACACCTATCCCCAGAACACTGGCCATGTTGCAATATTCAGACTTAGATATTTCAATAATTGATGAGCTACCCCCAGGTAGGAAGCCCGTGACGACTTGTGTCATTCCAGCCGAACGACGCGAACAAGTCATTGAAAAAATAAACAACTGGACTCGTAATAACAACCAAACTTACTGGGTTTGTACTTTAATTGAAGAATCAGAAGTTTTACAATGTGAAGCTGCTGAAAAAACGGCTGAGTATTTGACCCAAGCACTACCCGATGTACGCATTGCATTAGTACATGGTCGAATGAAGGCCGCTGAAAAAGATAGCATTATGCAAGGTTTTAAAAGCCACCAATATGATGTTCTGGTCGCGACCACCGTTATTGAAGTGGGAGTTGACGTACCTAATGCTAGCTTAATGATTATTGAAAACCCTGAAAGACTTGGCTTATCACAACTTCACCAATTACGCGGACGAGTTGGACGAGGTGACAAGGAAAGCTATTGCCTATTAATGTACCAAAACCCATTATCCAATATGGGAAAGCAGCGACTAAGCATCTTACGTGAAAGTAGCGATGGTTTTGTTATTGCAGAAAAAGACTTGGAATTACGCGGCCCTGGCGATGTAATGGGAACGCGCCAAACGGGGTTAATGCAATTTAAAATTGCTAATTTAGAGCGCGATATGCACTTGCTAAGTCAAGTACAAGATGCCGCCACACTCATTATCGACCAACACGAAAACACTATTCAGCCTATAATTGATCGTTGGTTAGGTCAAACAACGCTTTATTCAGAGGTATAAACCCAGGTGCATAAAAACAGCTTCTTATTTACTCAAGAACCCCATTGGAAGAAAAAACACCTAGGCTTAAAACAAAATTTCCCAGTCAATATTCACTCATGGATTTATGAAACAAACTCTTTAACCCGCCGCTTAAGAAAAACCTACGGCCATGCATTTGCTGTCGAAATCTTATTTCACCGCTGGAAACCTGCATTTCTTAGTGAATGTAATTTATTAAACCTTCCCTACCAACAATTTAATCTGGTTCGTGAAGTTTTATTACATGCCAATGGCACACCGCTTATCCTTGCCAGAACTATCCTTCCTGAACATACCATAAAAATCGCCAAACGTAATTTATCTCATTTAGGCACTCGTCCACTCGGTGAAGTCATCTTTTCTTACCCCAAGCTAGAACGCTTAGAACTTAACACCAGTTGCGTACCCTACTCACTATGGACACAGGATTTAACTAATAAAGTGGATGTTGCTCAAGAAGTATGGGGAAGAAGAACCGTTTATGCCATTCAGAAGCAAAAAATGCTAGTGAGTGAGTTTTTTATGCCAGGGGCTTTAGATACTTAAACTCAATGTTCCAGTTTTTAATTGTTGCTTTTGTGAAGTGCTTGTTCCCAC